>DATMOV010000076.1:0-14925 GCA_035568055.1 Cytophagaceae bacterium | reverse complement strand
CATTGTTGATCTTGGTAGCGCGGGTAGCTTTATTATGGGTCACGTCATAATAGCCATGCTTTAAACCCTTTTTACTCTTATTAACAGACTTTCTCTCACTCATTTTTTTATGACAATTTGGACAATTATCACTATTCGCATTCACAGTACCTATTGTCACAATTCCTGCCAGTAAAACCGGCAACCAAAACTTTTTCATAACTCTTCGTTCTCCCTCTATTTTAGTCCAACTTTAAAACATAGCAGCAATAAGCTAAGTTCCATCAGATTATTTATTCGTTTTCAGAAACTTAATTGTGATCCTGAATTATTATCGCAAAGACTCTATAGCTTTCGAGGCTTTTTCCTTGTATACTTTACTCTTGCATAATTCTGAAAGTAAGATGCGGGCTTCCTCAATCTTGTTCTGGTCAATATAAATAGCAGCCCTAAGCCATTTGGCATCATCAGAAAATTCTTTGTCGGTATTTAATTCATTGAGCCTGGCAAGAGCCTCGTCGGGTTTATTCTGATACACCAGGCAGATAGCATCATAAATTCTTGAACTACCTGCCTGATATGAATCAGGATTTTCCTTAATAAACTGATCGAATTTCGGATGGGCATCCGCATAAGATTTTTCATTGAATTTTCTCACCGCATAATCATAAGTCAGTTCCTGTATATCCTGAGTAGCGTCCTGGCTTATTTTTTTATCAGGGCAATTCTTGCAGCCTGTCATTGTCTTGGTTTTTTTTCTTTCTTCCTCTTTTATATAAGGCTGAGCAGTAGATTCGGCAGTTCGGCTTGATGGAGCATTGGCTGCTTTATTGGACATAGGTGAAGGAGCAATACTTTCCTTTTTTCCTTCCTGATTTCCATGAATAATACTTTCCTCAAAAGCGAGCATTTGTGATGAGATACCGGGTGAAGTTGAAATAGCCCGCTCATCATCCTGTGTCCCTTTTTTCTGGTCAACATCCACTTTTTCCTTGGCGAAATCATTTGAATAACCGGCACCGCCAGAATGGCTGACGGATTTTTTGCTTTTTTCATTGTTAGATAATTGTGGAACTATACTTTCAACCGGACCTTGGTCAGATCTTGACAAAACATCAAGATCTGCTTTGGGGGCCTCGACCTTTCCTGCATCAGAAGTAATATTTTTTTCTTCCATCATATCATTACTCAGAGCAATGGTTTTGTCCGCAGGCTCGACAACGATAGAATCAATTGCTGATTCGGTGGTAGCGACTGAAGATTTGGTTTCCGGTATGGTTACCGGCTTCACTGTTTGTGTTTCGACAGCTACATTAATTTCACTATTCTGGTGAAGATAAACCCAGGATCCTGCAATCAGCAGCATTGAAACAGATGCCGCTATACCCCAGGCCCAATAGCTGCTCTCTGGCTTTATAAATTGATTTTCAATCCTGGAATGTAAAGCTGCCACATCTTCCTGTGCTTCAGATTTGCTCATCATTGACAAGCCATCCAAAGCATCAGAGCATAAGCTGCACCCTGCCAGATGGCGCTCAAATGCGTGCTTCTCCTCTCCTTTCAGAAGATTGTCCACATACCTGAACATAGTCTCCTGTGAAGGACAGGCAGTGTCAGAGAATATGTTTTTTACTTGCGTCGACATTTTTAGCTACCAGATAATTTTTTAAATTTCTTTTTCCATTTTGTATATAACTCTTCACCTGATTAAGGGTAAAGCCTGTAGCATCTGCCACATCTTTATAAGATCTCTCTTTCAGGTAAAACAGCTCCACACATTTTTTCTGATCATCGTCCAGACAACTGATTGCTTCTTCAAGGTTTGTCAATTGCATTTCTGATTCATCTATAGGATGCAAGTCATGATTGAATTCCACAACATTGTCTGATCTTTCTGTTACCTGATCAATATCAACCATCTGGGTTTTGTTCCGGAGCTTCATCAGGCAGTGGTTCTTAGCGACCATGTGCAGCCAGCCTCTGAAATTTACCACCTCATGTTTTTTGAGGTCAGACATCAATTTTTCAAAGATCTGCATCACTGAATCTTTAGCCTCTTCCCTATCCCGTAGGTATTTCATGCATACGCCAAGCACCACATGGGTATATTTTTTATAAAGCTCTCCTATATAGACATTATCCTCCGATTCCTTATATTTTGTTATAAGGTCCTCGTCTGACAGGCTGGCGATATCTTTCTTAAAAAACATTCTTCTTTAACGGAGAAGCTGAATATTAAATATAAGAAATTAAGCAGGAATTTGAATAAATATCCTCTTCTGAATATTTATTTAAATAAAAATAAAAATAATTATGGAATAAAGGTGACAATCTGATCTTATAGGTATAAACAGAAAAAAACTATGAGAACACTACATATCCAATTTAAAAAAGCCCTGGTTGCATTACTACTTTGTTTTATCGCTTATGGCTGCTCAAACAACAATTCAGCTCCTAAATATTCAGGAAAGATTTCTCCTCACTATAGAAATAAACTATCTGAACAGGAAAGCACCGATGGCCTTGGCTCTCCTCAATATAATCAGTCGTATTCTGTAAGCCCAAAGGACGGGCAACACTTAGAGAAACGTAAATATGATGCATTGACAGACCATGAGCCTGATCAATATATAGAATCACATAATACCGAGGCATATAATACCATTGTAGAAAATGAGTTTCTTGGGTCAAAAGAAAATCCTCTTTCTACATTTTCCATTGATGTCGATGGAGCAAGTTATTCCAACAGTAGAAGATTTATACAGGATGGCTCTCTCCCACCTACAGATGCCGTTAGAATTGAAGAGTACATTAACTATTTCGATTATAACTATCCGCAACCAAAATCAGAACATCCTTTTTCCATCAACACAGAAGTTTCTGATTGTCCGTGGAACAAAGAGCATAAGCTGATTCATATTGGCTTGCAGGGAAAAAGAATTCCCTTCGAACAGATCGCTCCTATGAACCTGGTTTTTCTGATCGACGTATCGGGCTCTATGAGCGATGCCAACAAACTTCCGCTGCTTAAAAAATCATTGTCACTGCTCGTTGACAGGATGAGGTCTCAAGACAGAATAGCCCTGACAGTTTATGCAGGTGCAGCCGGACTTGTGCTTCCCTCCACTTCTGCTGCTGACAAGCAAACGATCAAAGACGCGCTGGAAAATCTGAATGCTGGCGGCTCAACTGCAGGCGGAGAAGGAATTATCCTGGCTTATAAAGTTGCCAAAGATAATTTTATTCCAAACGGCATTAACAGAGTAATCCTTGCTACTGACGGTGACTTTAACATTGGCTCTTCTTCAGATGGTGAAATGACAAGATTGATCGAAGAGAAAAGAAAAGAAGGTACATTCATCAGCGTGCTTGGCTTTGGAATGGGCAACTACAAAGATTCTAAAATGGAAACCATCGCCGACAATGGAAATGGAAATTATTTCTACATCGACAATATTGATGAAGCTAAAAAAGTATTGCTAACAGAACTTGATGGCACACTCTATACCATTGCTAAAGATGTAAAGCTGCAGCTGGAATTTAATCCCGCCAAAATTAAAGCATACAGATTGGTGGGTTATGAAAACAGACTTTTAAAGAAAGAAGATTTCAATAACGACCAAAAAGATGCCGGCGAGCTTGGAGCAGGACATTCTGTAACTGCGCTTTATGAAGTGATCACCACCGATAGCAAAGAAGCCTTGAATTCAAAAGTAGATGACCTGAAGTATTCACAGACTACAGTAAATAAAAACGCAAGTTCCACCAATGAATTGATGACCGTAAAATTCAGGTATAAAAATCCAAAAGATACTGTAAGCAAGCTAATTGTACAAACCCTTGCAGATAAAGCCGTGAGCCTCGAGAACAGCTCAGAAAACTTTCGCTTCTCCGCTGCAGTGGCAGAGTTTGGAATGATATTAAGAGATTCAAAATTCAAAGCATCATCAAGCTTCGCACAGGTAATCGAGATGGCCAATAATTCGAAAGGCAAAGATGAAGAAGGCTACAGGGCTGAATTTGTGAAGCTGGTAAAGACTTCTGAATTGCTGATGACAACTGCGCAGAAATAAGTTGTAAGTAATACGTGATACGTTTTAAGTTAACACGTCATCCGATGACTCAGCACGAAAATCTCAAATTAAAGAGATAAGCTTACAGTCATCGGATGACTAATTGTAAATCACTAAACAATCATCTAATATGAAAACTCTAATAACACTCGCCTTAAGCTTGATCATTTTTTCTTCTTGTGCACATTACCGTTGTGCTACTTATTCCCATGCGAAAAAATCGGCGAAGCATCAGAAGCCAGGGGTGCTGGCGTTCAGAGCTGGAAATAACTTCTGAATTTATCCGGCAAATAAACAGACAGATAATGGGCATTTTATAGTCTACCGTTTCTGTCATGCTGACGCAGGAAGCATCTGGAGCTTTTATGTTTTTCCCAGATCCTTCCTTCCTCAGGATGACGGCAAGAGTGGTGGGTTAAATTAATTTTGTGGGTTAAGCAAATTCTCTTGTAAAAGAAAATAAGTTAGTCTTGGAATATATATAGTTCGAATAATTGATAACGATTATAATTCAACTATAACTAAAAAATAATCATTGGTGTGAACACCAACAACCATCAATCAACAACTATCAACTAAAACCTACTCCTCCATCTCCACCTTATACTCCTTCACAGCCTTAAAAATTCCCAAGGCAGTTTTCCTTTTACCTTGTTCGGAGATTAGGTAATGTTCTTCGAGGGAATCTGTGAGGAAGCCGGTTTCGACAAGGACGCTGGGCATAGAGGTTTTCCAGAGAACCAGGAAACCTGCTTGTTTGACGCCTCTGCTGTGTCTTTTGTTGGTGACTTTAAACTCTTTCTCGATCTTGCTGGCAAGACTCAGGCTGCTATTGAGAAAACCATTTTGATAGAGAGAAAATAAAATATATGACTGAGGCGAATTGGGGTCAAAGCCATCGTAATTTTTGTCGTGGTCTTTTTCCAAAAGTATGGAGGCATTTTCTCTTTTGGCTACATCAAGATTTTGTTCTGACTTGTGCAGTCCCATACAATAAGTTTCGGTGCCGTGCATACCTTTAGGGCCTGCATTGGAATGTATAGATATAAAAAGGTCGGCATTGTATTTATTGGCGATGCCCGCACGATCGTGAAGCTCCACAAATCTGTCGTCAGGACGGGTATAAATGACTTTCACAGAAGGCAGACTATCTTTGATAAGCTTACCAACCTTAAGGCTGATGTCCAGGTTAATAGCTTTCTCCTGGGCATCCTTACCCAGGCAGCCAGGATCCCTGCCGCCGTGGCCTGCATCGATGACAATAATTTTCACGCCATTCGTATGCTGCTCCAATGCCGTGAAGGCACTGCAAAGCATGATGATGCTTAATAAAGAAACAAATATGATCCTGTTAAATCTCATTCAAGTAAAATCCTGTACAAATATACGCAATTCCTGCTGTCAATAATTGACCCAAAATAATGGAGCTTATAATTCCATTTATCCTAAAAATTCAGGAAATTAGCAGATTAATTCATTAAACAGGAAGAGTGTTTAGTATGGAAAACAATAAATATTTTATCATTGACTTCGACAGCACATTTACGAAGGTAGAGGCATTGGATGAGCTGTGTGAAATTTCTTTGAACGATGACCCTAATAAAGACAGGATCCTTCAGGAGGTAATAAACCTTACCAATAGCGGCATGGAGGGCAAAAGTTCATTTACAGAAAATCTTACCAAGAGGCTTCATTTGTTAAGAGCTAACAAAAGACACCTTGCCCCTCTTATCGCGAAGCTTAAAACCAAAGTTTCAGAATCAATCATCAGAAATAAAGATTTCTTCAGGGACTTTTCTGACAATATATTAATTGTATCAAGCGGATTTAAAGAATTTATTGTGCCTATCGTGACAGAGTATGGCATCAAGGAAGAAAATATCTATGCGAATACTTTTGTGTTTGATGAGCAAGACAACATCATAGGTTTTGATAAAAGTAATGTGCTCTGCCTGGACAAAGGAAAGATCCAGCAATTAAAAACCTTAAACCTTAAAGGCGATGTATATGTGATCGGTGACGGCTATACAGACTATGAGATTAAGGAAGCAGGGCTGGCTAATAAATTCTATGCCTTCACCGAAAACATTGAAAGAAACGCGGTGATGGAAAAAGCGGAGCATTTCGCTCCAAGCTTCGATGAATTTTTATATCAGAATAAACTTCCGATGGCAATCTCTTATCCAAAGAACAGGATCAGCGTATTGATCCTGGAAAATATTCATCCGGAAGCATTAAGATTATTTAAAAATGAAGGTTATAAAGTAGATGTAATTTCCAGCGGCCTGGATGAAGATGAGCTTTGTGAGAAAGTAAAGAACGTTTCCATACTTTGCATCCGTTCCAAAACGCAAGTCACCAGGAAAGTGCTGGAAAGTGCTAATAAGCTGATCAGCATCGGCGCGTTTTGCATCGGTACCAACCAGATAGATTTAAAAGCCTGCCAGGCTAAAGGCGTAGCGGTTTTCAATGCGCCTTACAGCAATACCAGAAGTGTCGTGGAGCTTGCCATTGGCGAGATCATCATGCTCAGCAGAAATATTCTCAACAAAAGCGAGGATATGCATAAAGGCAAGTGGGATAAATCAGCGAAGAACAGCTTTGAGATTCGTGGAAAGAAGCTGGGTATCATCGGTTATGGAAATATCGGCTCCCAGCTTTCTGTAGTGGCTGAAGCTATAGGAATGGAAGTCTATTACTATGACATTGTCGAAAAACTTCAGCTGGGTAACGCGAAAAAATGCAATACCCTGACTGAACTACTACATATTTCTGATGTGGTGACTTTACATACAGATGGCAGGGCGGGCAATAAAAACCTGATCGGCAAAAAGGAATTTGAGGAGATGAAAGAAGGTGTGATATTTCTGAACCTAAGCCGCGGCCACATAGTGGATATTGAAGCCCTGGTAGAAAATATCAAAAGCGGCAAAGTAAGAGGAGCCAGCATTGACGTGTTCCCCTATGAGCCGAAGAATAATTCGGAAGAATTTAAAAATGAACTGAGAGGGCTGAAGAATGTCATATTGAGCCCACATATCGGTGGCAGCACAGAGGAAGCACAACTGAACATAGCAACCTTTGTTCCAAACAGGATCATGGAATACATCAATACCGGTAATACTTTCCAGAGCGTGAATTTTCCAAACATCCAGCTTCCCGCGCTGCATGAGGCACACAGGCTGATACACCTGCACGAGAATGTGCCGGGGATACTTGCCCAGATCAACAATGTGCTTGCGAAAAATCACATTAATATCCTGGGACAATATTTAAAAACAAACGAGCAGGTAGGTTACGTGATCACCGACATCGATAAGGAATACGATAAAGAAGTGATCAACGAACTGAAGAACATATCGAACACTATTAAATTTAGAATTTTATATTAGGAATGAGGATATAGGATTGAGGATTGAGGAGAAGAAAATCCGACCCTGCAACCATAATTCCTAATTCCAAACCCCTAAATCCTTTATTATAAAGATGAAAATATTTTTTACACCAGGTCCTTCTGAATTATACCCTACTGTCACGGCGCATGTTCAAACAGCCCTGGAAAATAAGATCGGCGCTATATCGCACAGAGGAAAACAGTTTCAGGATATTTATCAGAACACCGTTTCTCAGTTGAGGTCATTATTAAATCTGCCTGCTGATTATCATATTTTATTTCTTTCATCCGCCACAGAAATCTGGGAAAGGATCATGCAGAATTGTGTAGAAAAGAAAAGCTTTCACTGCGTGAACGGTTCTTTCTCTAAAAGATTTTATGAATTTGCCGGAGAGCTGGGCCGCGAGGCTTATAAGATCGAAGCTGAATTTGGCAAAGGATTTTATCCTGATCAGATCGAAGTTCCTGGTGATGCGGAGATTATCTGTCTCACGCATAATGAAACCAGCTCGGGTGTTTCAATGCCGGTAACTGACATCAATAAATTCAAAGAGAAAAACGAAAATGCGTTGGTCTTTGTGGACTCAGTATCTTCCATCCCCTACCCTAATTTTGATTTCAGTAAGATAGATTCCACTTTCTTTTCTGTGCAGAAATGCTTCGGACTTCCCGCCGGACTAGGCGTATGGATCGTGAACAATAAATGTATAGAGAAAGCCAAAGTCTTGCTGGCAAAAGGAAAATCTATCGGCACATACCATACCCTTCCTTCTCTCATGAGTAAAGGTGAAGTGAATCAGACACCTGAAACGCCAAATGTTTTCTCTATTTTCCTTCTTGGAAAAGTTTGCGAGGACATGAATAAAAAAGGTGCTGCGGAAATACGTAAAGAAACCGAAAAGAAGGCTGGTATTATTTATGACTATCTGGGGAAAAGTGAGAATTTTGAGATTGCAGTTAAAGAGTCTGCTCACCGCTCTATGACTACCATTGTTGCTAACACCAAAATCTCTGCCCCGGACATCAATAAAAGACTGGAGTCTCATGAAATGATGGTTGGTACAGGCTATGGCACCTATAAAGAAAAGCAGATCAGGATTGCCAACTTTCCGACTCATTCTTTGGAACAGGTTGAAAAACTGGTAGACCAATTAAAAAAATCAGTAAATTAGTATTCACAAGAAATCCAAATATGTTACAAAAAGCAGTAATGATAGAACAAGGACAGGTATACACAGAGCCATTTTCCTTCACTCAGGCTGAAGTAATTCGCTTCGCTGAACTTACAGGCGACCACAATCCTATTCACCTTGATCCTGATTATGCCGCGAATACGGTTTTTAAAAAACCCATCATGCATGGCATTCTAGGTGCAAGTGTCTTCTCAAAAGTGTTAGGAATGCAATTCCCGGGTGAAGGCACCATTTATCTGCGCCAGGAAATGAATTTCAAAAGGCCGATGTTTGTGGATGCAGTTTACGAAGCAGTCATGACTGTAAAAGAAGTGAACCGTGAAAAACACACCGCTGTGATTGAAACGAAGATCATGGAAAAGGAATCAGGAAAAGTGAACCTGATCGGCGATGCCTGGATAATGAATAAGGAAAAGATTTAGTTGAGGAGAGAGGAATAAGGATTTAAGGGGTCCGATGAATTATTACCTTTATCGTTTTCTTCCTGGTTTTCCCTGTATCCTAAATCCTCATTCCCACATCCTTTTTAAGATGCAATATATTCTGTGAGCGCGTCCCGCAATCTGTTAAATGTTTTCTTAACCATATCCTCATCTTCTTCCAGCAAGGTTACCCGGAATCCCATAAGGTCGGAGCAGAATGAAGATATTGGCACTACACAAATTCCTGTAGCCCCCAGCAGATAATATACAAATCGTTTATCCAGATCAATACCTGGTTCTGCTACCCATTGCTCTATAAGCTTTGACACATCAGGATTCCGGATCTTCAGTTTCTGTTTTGAATTCAGCACGCCATCTTTGAAAATTATCGTATTGTAAAATGCTCCATAGGTTTCGTTAAACTGAAGTTGGGGAACCTGTCCGAGTATGTCGGTTATCGCTTTGCTCCGCCTGCCTATTTTCTGATTCAGTTCTTGCCTTGAAGGCCAATAACGTGGGTCAGACATGATCTTGGGAATAGCCAGTTGAGGTAAAGTAGTCGAACAAACCTCAATCATTTTGGCATTGTCAAGCGTGGAGCAGAATTTACTGAAGTGATGATCTTTATCTCTGTTATAATATTCCATCCATCCGCATCTTGAACCAGGCCATGGAAATTCTTTAGAAATACCTTTCATGGAAATTCCCGGCACATCCCGAATCACCTCAGCCAATGAATAAGCGCGGGCTCCGTTATAAGTAATGTTGAGGTAGATCTCATCGCTGATCAGCATGAGATTAAATTCTTTCGCTATCTCAACAATTCTTTTCAGCGTTTCCAGCGGATAGACCATTCCTGTAGGGTTATCTGGATTGATGATAAGAATGCCGATGATGTTTGGATTGAATTTAACTTTATTATAAAGGTCATCAAGATCCGGATACCAATGGTTATTGGGATCAAGTTTATAGGTGATCGGTTCCTGATGCGCATGTGCCGCTTCCGCTGAAGAGTGCGTAGAATATGCAGGTGATGGACCTATCACTCTTAGCCCGGAATTGATAAACTGGTAAACCTTTGCGATCGCGTCTCCCAAACCGTTAAAGAACAGAATATCATTTGACGTGATCTGCGCACCTCCTCTTTTATTGTTCAGGTCTGCAAGAAATTCCCTGGTTTCAAGAACACCTTTGGAATGGCAATAACCGTATGACTTGTTATTATTTAAGGTAAGATCAGAAATGATCTCCTTCATCCATTGCGGAACATTACAATTCTTTGCAATAGGATCACCAATGTTTTCCCAATACACCTGCTGACCGCACTTTTGAATAAGCTCCGCTTTCTTTACGATCTCACGGATCTCATAACTTAATTCTTTGGCACCTTCACTTAAAATTTTATGACGCATGGTCAAAAATAAAGAGAATTGCGGGAATGTGGAAATGAAACCATGCATTCCCGCATTTAATAAAAATGCAGAACAAACGGATCGGGCAAAACAATATCAGATCTTCGCAGGTTATTTGAATGTTGAATTCAAAAATGAACATGCACAATATGAACATGCACAATATATATTTAACCGGATTATTCCTGGCCACTGCTATTCTATTCTCCTGCAATAAAGATAAAGGTCTGCCCGCTCCGGCACCTACTTATTATTTTGACAGCAAAGTCAATAGTAAATCTTTATTATACGAAGACAGTCTCAAGGGTATATTAAATACAGCTGAAAAGACCGGTATTGATTTCGGAACATATACTCTAATAAAGGAAAGCTCCATATTTTCAGGAACCAGTATTATCACTGGGGTTGCTGTGAATACCATAATATCACACTATATGAAAGGTTGTACCCGCGACACTGCATTTATTGATTCCATGTTTACCGTTAAGAGCTATAGCTTTACAAATAGCCTGCAAAATGAAGGTATTGAAATTAGCTGGTATGACGGTACTCAGATGTGGTCATCATCTAATGGCACTGCCGACCAGACAGGAAGCTCATTTAAAATTGTAAAACATGAATATGTAGGAAAGCCAGACCATAGGTATATTAGTAGCGGAAATTTTAACTGTAAAATTTACAGTGCTGATGGCAACGTTAAATTTATGACGGGCAACTTTAAAGTCAAGACTAACGAAATAAATTAAAAAAATTAAGTTATAGCGTGATACAATTAACATATTCCATAAATTCCACTGATATTTTTTTCCAATAAATCAATTGTCCTTTAACAATCCATCAATTCATTGCTTTAGCGATAAACGAGCAAGAAAACACCTCATTGATATATTTTTTATCCCTTTAACTACCCGAAAATTAGATTTTTTACTCAGAGTACCTTATTTTCATAGTGAACATTTGACCATTGTGCCTTAAACGTATGTTATTTGTCATTTAAACTATATAAAGGACTTTTTTAGAATTGAGTTTCAAATGATTCACCATAATACCAATTGCTATCTATATGTAAAATATACATCATAAAGTACTGCAAACCAATTAATTATATAAAAATATTTTCAGTCATTCCCTTGCATTATATACCTCATAAGATATAGATTTGTATCGGATTGATAAATTATTAGATAATACAATGATTTGTATTCTTAATTAATGATTTGTATTCTTGTTCAATAAAATAAACACATTGCTGTGGGTGTGGATTTAAGGCCTTTTGTCTCTTATTTTCCTGTTGCCCTTTTCCTTATAAATAACAAAGTGAAAAACATTAAAAACCATTAAATTTATAATGAAGACTTCACCATTAACTCTACTATTCATCAATCTCCTTCTATTGCCATTCTTTACGGAAGCTCAGGATATACATGAATATTTTTATGTCTTCTCAGACAAGTGGGAAAATGGAATTCCGACAGGGTTTATGGGCGATAAGAACGGAATAAGCATGAAGATAGAAGAGGTAAGTGATAACCCGCATTCTGGCACGAAATGCGTGAAGATCACTACTGACAAATCTGAATCATGGAGAGGCTTGCATGTACAATACTCAGGTGCCTGGAATGTTTCCTTACAGCCAACCACCAAACTCCCTAATCTCACCGGCTATGAAAAGCTTGAATTTTACGCACGTGCCGAAACTACTGGGGATGATACTTATGTAATCGGAGAGATCGGAATGGGAGGCGGTGATAGCAAAGAAGATAAAAGAAGCGACACCTTCCTCGAAATTGGACATAAATGGAAAAAATATACGATCAACCTGAAAGGTACAGACCTTAGCAGGATCAATACACTTTTATATATGGTGCTTCCTGTAGGGACACTCTACCTGGATGAAATAAGATATGTCAAAAAAAAGTAACGTAATACGATAATAAAAATCACCAATGAAATTGCTTACCAATAAAAATAAAGTATATACTTTATTGCTTCTGAGTACCGGAGCTTTCGCTTTATGGACATGCTCCAGCATCAGCCTGGTTCCGCAGAATGATCTGTATGTTAGTTCTGATGAACTTATAGAAGTCGACGCTACCACTACTCCTGACAATGGATATAAAAGTCCCGATAAACGTGAAGGCTGGGATATGGTTTGGACAGATGAATTCGGGGTACCTGAAATAGATACTACAAAGTGGAATTACGAAGTGAACGGAAGTGGAATGGGGAATGAGGAACTTCAATACTATGTTTCATCTAGGGCCAACTCATATATCAGAGATGGAAAACTTGTTCTCAAAGCAATGCAGCAGAATTACAAGGGTAAATTTTATACCTCTGCCAGACTTAACTCGCGCTATAAAGGTGATTGGAAGTATGGCAGAATGGATATTCGAGCCAAACTCCCTGTTCAGCAGGGAATATGGCCAGCTATCTGGATGCTGCCTACGGACTATGTATATGGAACCTGGCCCCAAAGCGGTGAGATTGATATCATGGAAGTCATCGGGCAAAAAGCAAACACCACACATGGCACAATTCACTTCGGACAGCCATGGCCGAATAACAAATGGATTGGAGAGCAGAAGGTTCTTAGCAAAGGTGACTTCTCAGATGAATTCCATGTCTTCTCGGTGGAATGGGAGGAAAACCAGATTCGCTGGTATCTGGATGATACGCTCTTCTGCAAAAGAGTCCCCACTGACGTTCAGCCGCAACGCTGGCCTTTCGACCAGAGGTTCCACATGATTTTAAACCTTGCTATTGGCGGTAACTGGCCAGGCCCGCCTGATGAAAATACCAAATTTCCAAAATACATGTATGTGGATTATGTGAGGGTATATCAAAAAAATGAGCTAAAGTAATTCAGCAATTGAAACATCATATCAATGAATAATAAAGTAAAATATTTCTTATCACTTTTTACGCTGGCAGTTTTACTGGGTGGGCGGCCCGCGGTAGCAGCGGATTCGCTTGCTATCTCGGATAAACCGCTTACACCATTGAGATTGTTTGGCATGCAGAAGATCAGCGGCAATAAAAGCAAAACTGCCTTTATGCAAAAGCTGGAGGATGATCCGGTAACTACGAAGTATGTTAAAAATTATCTTAGCGGCTTAACAGTTGGAGGCTACTTCAGAGGCTATGGTTTTAGCCGTAAATTCACCACTCCATACGGCACATACGGGAAAGACAAAGTAATGGATATAGGTGATGGCTTTTATGATCCTATGATGTTTCTGTACGTCGGCGGTAATCCTACGCCCACCACTTCATTTGGCTCTGAAATAATCCTGGCCAACCCCTTCGAAGCTTTTAGAGGACCCGGCACAGGCACCAGATCGGTAAATCTTTATTTCTCTCTTGTCTTGCGCGGAAGTATCAACACTAAAAAATTCGGTAACTATAATGTTGTTGCCGGAGGTATTGAGTGGAGGCAACTTACTCCCTTTACTTTCGGAACCAATGTTGGTTACAACCGCTACAGCATTTTTGAAAGAAGGCCATGGGACCCCGTGGGCAATATTAAAACAAGATACGCCAGCTACTATTATAGTGGTACACTTAACCAGGACGTACGTTTTGGAACAAACCCATTCAAAGGTTTTATGGTCAGCGGTTTTAATATGCCCTTTAACACGACCCTGGATTTATTTTACGGAAAGACCCAGCTTAATTCCGGAATTACCAGAGATGCTATTTCTACTCCTAAGACAAACCTTGGAATAAAACTCGGTAAGACTTTCAAGGGTGATAACAGGATAAGTCTGAATACCTTCAACTCCTTTATCAGTGCCGATAGTATTCTTGGCAAGAAAACTGTCCAGTGGAATATCTTTACTACTGAATATGCATTCACCATTAAGGATATTAAGATTAGCGGAGAAACAGGTTTTGGAGGTTATGAAAGCCCTGCCTACAGCAGAAAGTGGAGCGGAGCATTTATAACCGATATTTCCATCCCTAAAAAATATACTTTACTTCCGCTCAACTTGAGATACTTTGATATCGGGTACAACTTCACCAGCAATGTGGCTCAATTTAATAATGTTACCATACGAGAGGTAACTTCCGGATATAATCCTATCGGAGGAGGAGGAGCTATCAATGGAGCATCAGTAACACCCTTCGGTGCCAACATGAATAACGTAGGTGATCTCGCCAATAACAGAAGAGGCGCTGTTGTAAATACCGAAGTAAAGCTTGGTAAGCTAAAGATGATTATAGGAAATCAATTTGCCCAGGACATTAATAAGTTTGGTGACAAAAGAAATCTGACCTTTGGCCATAGAATAAATGCTTTAACATGGTCGCGTCTTCCAGGTTTTCCTTTCGTTGGAACATTTGGACCTGCCAACAGGGTCGGTACCTTCTACCGGGGTGTTTATGAAAATGTAAAAATTTCAGACACGCTTGCTAATGGCTCCCCTCAAGGAAAATTTGGTTACAATG
>DATMOV010000075.1:0-2392 GCA_035568055.1 Cytophagaceae bacterium | reverse complement strand
ACTCGGAAAAATATTTATAAACCATTTCTTTAAATATGTCTTTCAACATCAAATCAATCTGCTCATCGTTTGGATATTCTTTTCTAAGGCTCCACAAATATTGCACGGCAAGTACATTGAGTTCCGGCTTATCAATTTTTTCAAAAAGATGATACACCTGCTGCGATTGTCCCTCTATATCTCCAAAGGACGTATGTACTTCGCTGTATTCACCGTGGTTATAATATTTAGATAATCCATACAGCGCCTGGCCTATCACTGTTTTCAGATATTTTGACTCAGGGTCTTTTTTCATCAACAAGTATGAATGGTAAATAGCTTGTTCATACTTTCTGTTTAATACATATAGCCTGGCCATCTCATAGCGGGCTATCTTCCTTATTTTAATAAATTCTTCCTCCCCCACCAGGTACGTTGATTTTCCTTCATCGCTTATATTTACCAACTTCTCTCCGATAGCTATCCTTCTTTTTTTAGTGGATGGGTGTGTGCTTTTCGAATCATCATCATCCTCGTCCGGTTTTATCGGGGCAGTTTCTTTCAGAAAATATGATTCGGGGAATATAAGGTCGCTGTTTTCAAGAAAACCCTTGTCAAATATCTCATCTTCAAAAGGCAGGTATGCGAATTGCAATACATCGAATACCCCCATCACAGATTTTGGATTGTAGTCAGATTTCAAATAAATATTCAGTCCGAACAGATCGGCTTCGGATTCCAGTTCTTTGGAATAATTATTTTTAGCGATATATCTTTCTTCGAGAGAAAGATCCCGGTAGGCACCTCTTCCTTTTTTTATATTTTGTTTTTCAACATATTCGGTGATAACATGCTTTCTGGTAAAGTGCGTAAGTTCGTGTGAAAGTATGTAGGCAAGCTGTGCCTCGTCTTTCAGTTGTGCGATCAATCCAAGGTTTACAAATATAATTCCGTTGTTGGTCGCAAAGGCATTAACCGCTGTTGATTTAAGTGTGTATATCCTGATTTTATCGCGAATATCCGGACTGCCTGCCAGGAGCTTATCCGCAACCTTATTCACATAAGAGCTGACGGGATCATTAAATAATACCTTCCCACTTAATAAAATATCATCAATGATATAATTGCTTTCCAGATAAAATTCATCTTTTGCCTTACGGTCACGCAACTTGTCTGACTTGGAAATGCTTTGTTTGTCATGCTCGTATTTTTTTGAAGATAGAATTGTAAAGTCTTCGGGAAGGGATCCAAAAGATTTTAATGGAATATAATTATTAAAATCCTGACCATAACTGACGATGGACAAAAAAAGTATTCCTGCGCCTATTAGAAACTTAGATTTTACCATCAGCAAACCGAATTAAAAGACAGGATATAATATTCAATATTTTATTCTGAAAACCTACGATTTAATTCATTTTATCGCCACGCAGTACTCTAAATCTTTTGCGTGCTTCCGCAGTAAAAATACTGCCTGGAAATTTGCTCAGGAATGATTGATATATTTCCATCGCTTTTTCCTTGTTATGCAGATCTTCTTCATATATTCTGCCTGTCATAAACAGTGCGTCGTCACCTAATATATCATACGAATAGGAAGTGTTGATCTGCTCCAGATTTTTCAAAGCATTTATAAAGTCGCCCTGCTTTTTGTAGAGATCCGCTTTTAAGAACAAAATCTCATCGGTTAAAGAATGATGAGGGTATTTTTTCAGCATCTCGTCAAGTCTTATTAAAGCTTCTGCGTTTTTATTCTGAAATAATAATAAGTCGATAGACGCATATTCCCGCATAGCCTCATCAGAAGTATCTAAGGCAATGTTATCCTGAATCAGGATACTTAGATCCATAGCATCATTGGCTATTTCCCTGGAAGTGGCCAGCTTTAGTACATCCAGTGTGGCCTGAGCTAGTTCAAAGTCACCGGTATAATAAGCCAACTTTGCATTCCTTAATTTTGCTTCGTGGCCGAGTGGCTCATCTTTTTGAGATTTTTCGACCTGTGAATAAATGAGTGTAGCTTCCCAAGGCTCACCTTTCAATAGATATAAGTCACCCAGGTCAAGCTTGGCTCTTGCAATAAATCTGGGATCTGAAGCGGCATAACTGATCGCCTCGTTGAGGATAATAACAGCGGTATCATTATTGTCCAGATAAAATGCTTCAAGCTGCGCTATATTTCTCATCGCGTCCAGACTGACTGTTGTACGTCCGGCATCTTTAATCAGTTTTTTATAATCAGCCACCAGCGATCTTATCTTTATTTTATCTACAGGAAAAGTATTCCTGATCATTTCTTCTTTGGTATTGATGAGTAACTTACGGGCAAGTTCAGAGTTATTGCGGCTGAATGGGTATTCACTTACCACATATTCAAAATACCTGATTGCATTTTCATAATCATGGTTATCAA
>DATMOV010000074.1:0-4352 GCA_035568055.1 Cytophagaceae bacterium | reverse complement strand
CAATCGCCAATTAACAATTGACAAAAGAAATAAGAAAGAAATTTGCTAATTGCCTATTGTCAACTGATCCTTGTCATTTCCACCCATCCTTCCCCTTCAAAGGTACAAATTTAAAATAGCCAAATTCTTTTTCAACGATCTTGCCACTTTCAAGTTTGGTGATCTGCAGCATTTTCTGAGAGTCAGTATCGCCTACCGGGATCACCAGTATTCCTCCCGGTGTCAGCTGTTTTAGTAATTCATCAGGAACGATGGGAGCTCCGGCGGTGACAATAATTTTATTATAAGGCGCATATTTCGGAATTCCCAGGCTGCCATCTCCGCAAAAAGTATCAACTTTATAACCCATTGAACGGATCATAGCAGTGGATTTATCATATAGCTTACGAATATATTCAATCGTATATAATTTAGCTCCAAGTTCCGCCAGTATACAGGCCTGATAACCTGAACCCGTCCCAACTTCCAGCACTTTATCTCCTTTTTTTATTTTCAGCAACTCAGTTTGGAAGGCTACAGTAAAAGGTTGGGAAATGGTTTGTCCTTCGTCAATAGGAAAAGCCTTATCCTCATAGGCATGTGTTTCCAGCGCACTTTCAAAAAAGAAATGACGTGGTACCTTCTCAATCGCCTTAAGCACAGAAACATCCTTAATTCCCTTTTCTAACAGCTTCTTTACTAACTGTTTTCTGAGTCCTTTATGCTTATAGGTATCTTCCATTGCCTCTTTCTGTTTTATTTAAAAACAAATTTTTAGATGGTAAAATCTTTTTTTTATCTAAAATTATATACTTAAATTTCAATTCAATAGTTATAACCTTTGTATCAGAAGCTGGCTATTAAAATAGATGAACCACTTACAAAGTTGAAAAAAAAGCTTCAAATTATAAGATATATATTTTTTGACCTCATTTCGGCTATTATTGCCTGGATATGCTTTTTTATGGTAAGAAAATATTTGCTAGGCGAGCTTCCTGCTACAATCTCCCCGTGGCTTCTTGCTAATGCCATGCTTATTGGGTGCTTCTGGCTTCTTTTTTATGGTTTATTTGGTTTTTATTCTGAGGTATTTAAAAAATCACGTACCAGGGAGTTTTTAAGGCTTATTACAGTCACATGCGTGGGATCAATTATTGTTTTCTTCCTTTTACTGCTAGATGACAAAGGTGTCCGCAACTATACAGAATATTATAAAACTTTTTCCGCTTACTTTATTCTTCAGTTTTGTGTTACAGCATTCTTTAAAATGTTGGAAATAAGTAGGGTAAGAAGCCTGATAAGATCGAAGAAAATAAGATTTAACACGCTGCTGGTAGGAAGCAATGCCATGGCAAAAGACATATATTATGAAATAGAAAAAAGCTATGAGATGCTCGGACTTAATTTTATCGGGTATGTTCATATCAATGAGAATACTCCGAACATTTTCAATGGCAGCCTTAAAAATTTAGGTGATTACAAAGAAATTGCTAATATTATAAAACAATGGGACGTTAATCAGGTAATAATAGCTATTGAGTCCTCCGAACATCAGAAGATTTCTGCTATTTTGTCAAAAGTTGAAGGTTCTGATGTCAGAATCAGTATTATTCCAGATATATACCAATTATTAATCGGATCGGTGAAAGTAAGCCATATATTTGATATACCCCTGATAGAGATCAATAAAGATCTTATACCGGTATGGCAAAAAGTTCTTAAAAGAACTATAGATGTATTGGTCTCATTGTGCGTGCTTATTATTGGGCTTCCTTTTTATGCTTGTATTTCTTTAGCTACTATGCTTACCTCAAAAGGTCCTGTTATTTTCTGCCAGGAAAGAATTGGGAGGGACGGAGAGCCTTTCAGGATGTATAAATTCAGAAGCATGATTGTGAATGCCGAAAGCTCGGGACCCTTATTATCATCCCAGGATGATCCACGCATCACATCCTGGGGCAAATTCATGAGACGTACACGCATCGATGAATTTCCTCAATTTTACAATGTTCTTATCGGAGAGATGTCCCTGGTGGGTCCAAGGCCTGAAAGAAAATATTTTATAGATCAGATCATAAAAGTCGCTCCACATTATAAACATCTTCACCGTGTAAAACCAGGCATTACCTCGCTCGGTCAGGTTAAATTTGGTTATGCCGAAAATATCGATGAAATGGTAAAGAGGCTTAAATATGATATTCTGTATATTGAGAACCTCTCTCCGGCAATGGACTTTCGCATAATTTTCTATACTCTATTAATTGTATTTCAGGGAAGAGGCAAATAAAATATGTTCACTGGCATTATAGAATCTGTTGGAATTATTTCAGGCCTTGTCACGGACCGTAATAATATTGATTTTTTTATCACATCAAGTCTTTCGCCCGAGTTAAAAGTTGACCAGAGCCTTGCGCACAATGGTGTTTGCCTGACTGTTGTTGATATTAAAAATGATACTTACAAAGTAACTGCCATACACGAGACCTTGAATAAAACCAATCTGGGCTATTTAAAGACTGGTGATTATGTGAATCTTGAACGGTCTATGCCCGCAAATGGAAGATTCGATGGACATATTGTTCAGGGACACGTTGACCAAACAGCTATTTGTAAGGGAATCATTGATGAGGAAGGAAGTAAAATATTTACTTTTGAATACGATGATTCTAAAGGAAATATTACCGTGGAGAAAGGTTCCATTTGTATTAATGGAATCAGCCTCACTGTTGTTAATTCTAAGAGAAATTCTTTTTCTGTAGCTGTAATTCCATATACTTTTGAAAAAACGAATATGAAATTCATAAAAATTAGCGATATTGTGAACCTGGAGTTTGATATTCTGGGTAAGTACATATCAAGATTACTTAAAAACAGGGAGTGATGTCCCCGCTAATTTTTTTAACCAATACTAACTAATGCTTTTTATTTATGGATTGTCTAATAGTTGATGATGATGAAATGTCTCGAAATGTGGTGAAGCATTTCATAGAAAAAACTAAATCTTTAAACCTCATTGGAATGTGTTCAGATGGTTTTGAGGCTGCCAATATTCTGCATAATACAGATGTGGACATTCTATTCCTGGATATAGAAATGCCGGGTATGTCGGGGTATGAGCTTATCAAATCTATGACCAACCCTGCAGAAATTATTCTAATCACGGCGAAGGCGGAGCATGCGGTAGAAGCTTTTGAATACAGGATAACAGACTATCTTCTCAAACCAATTTCCTATCCTCGTTTCCTTCAGTCCATCTTCAAGGTTCAGGAAAATATGGCAGGAGTCAAAGGAAGGACTAAGGCTAAAGAGCTTTATGTAAGGTCAGATTCCAAGATAATAAAGGCAAGTTTCGATGATATATTATACATTGAAGCCCTCGCTGATTATATTATGATTATCACGACCAACAATAAGTACATCGTTCACTCCACCATGAAAGGATTCCAGAGCAGATTGCCTGAAAATCAATTCGCCAGAGTTCACCGTTCTTATATCATTAATAAAGATAAGATTGATACCATTGAGAATTTATTTGTGGTGATCGCCAAGAAATATATACCTATAGGTGCTTCCTATAAGGATGATTTTATCGGCAGTCTGAATATGTTATAAGCCTTCATTAAATATTTTCTTTTCAGCGAAGCGATAAAGCCGAAAAAAAAGATATCCGAAAATAAGGCCGCAAAACATCCCTCCAATGATATCGGAAGGAAAGTGTACTCCCAAATAAATTCTGCTGTATGAAACCACAGCAGCCCATACAAATATCAGCCAGAAATCGTTGAATTGTTTTCTGAAAAGCATCCATAACATCATAGCTGCCCCGAATGAATTACTGGCGTGTGAGGATATAAACCCATACCTTCCCCCACAATCTTTGATCATGTGAAGCAAATGCGCCAAGCTTTCATTATAGCAAGGCCTAAGCCTGCCAACCAGGGGCTTGAGCAAAAGAGAAGAGAACTGATCGGTAGCGATGATCATCAAAGTGATCGTAATTAAAATTAACAAACTTCTTTTTTTGAACTTATAAATAATCAAAAGCACCAGCATAGCATAAAATGGTACCCAGAAAAATCTTTCGGAAAAGGCCAGCATGATTTCGTCCCAGAATGGACTATTGTGGTCGTTGACCCACAACAATATTTTATTATCGATATTCAGCAGGTATTTAAGCAAGCCAGTTTATATTTTTTTGCAGCAAGTCAATCGTTTTCTTTTCTTCTGAGCCATCTTCAGGCTGAAAATTGTATTTCCAGCTGGCCAGTGGAGGCAGGCTCATAAGAATTGATTCTGTTCTTCCATTTGTATCGAGTCCGAACTTCGTGCCTTTATCATATACCAGATTAAATTCAACGTATCTTCCTCTCCTG
>DATMOV010000073.1:0-5716 GCA_035568055.1 Cytophagaceae bacterium | reverse complement strand
TGCTCGCTACAGGCACACTTTTAGAGGCGTCCAGCACGTGAACCACCGGGCCGCTATAAACAGGATCTATCTTAACAGCGGTATGTATTCTCGAAGTAGTTGCTCCGCCGATCAGCAAGGGAAGCTTTAAATTAAGGCGCTCCATTTCTTTGGCCACATTGACCATTTCATCCAGCGACGGGGTTATCAGTCCGCTCAAACCAATAATGTCGGCTTGTAACTCCACCGCTTTTGCAAGGATCTTTTCTGCTGGAACCATCACACCCAAATCAATGATCTCAAAATTATTACAGGCCAATACTACGCCCACAATATTCTTTCCGATATCATGCACATCACCTTTTACTGTTGCCAGTAAAATTTTTCCCGCGTTCTTACTTTTATCTCCGCTCTTTAATTTTTCAGCTTCCAGATAAGGCATCAGATATGCAACCGCTTTCTTCATAACTCTGGCACTTTTTACCACTTGCGGCAGAAACATTTTTCCTGATCCAAACAGATCACCTACTACGTTCATGCCAGCCATGAGAGGGCCTTCGATCACATGGAGAGGTTTATCATATTTTAATCTCGCCTCTTCGGTATCTACATCAATAAATTCCACAATTCCTTTTACCAGGGCATGAGAAAGCCTTTCCTCGACTGTTGATTTTCTCCACTCTTCATCCTTCACCTGCACTTTGCCTTTCCCTTTTACCTGTTCGGCAAATTCCAGCAATCGTTCCGTAGCATCATCTCTTCTATTGAGCAATACATCTTCCACATGTTCCAAAAGATCTTTGGGAATATCATCATACACTTCCAGCATGGCAGGATTCACAATGCCCATGTCCATGCCAGCCTTGATCGCATGATATAAGAATGCGGAGTGCATGGCTTCCCTTACCTTATTATTTCCTCTGAAAGAAAAAGAAACATTACTCACTCCCCCGCTCACTTTCACTCCCGGAAGATTTTCTTTTACCCACCTGGTGGCATTAATAAAATCAAGCGTGTTGTTTCTGTGTTCTTCTATGCCTGTACCAACAGGGAAAATATTGAGGTCAAAGATGATGTCCTGCGGAGGGAACTTTACTTTGTCCACAAGTATGTCATAGCATCTTTGACAAATTTCCAAACGTCTCTCATAATTATCTGCCTGCCCCTGCTCATCAAAAGCCATGATGATCACAGCGGCCCCATACATCTTTACTTTTTTTGCCTGGGCGATAAATTCAGCTTCTCCGCCTTTCAGGCTTATGGAATTTACAACAGATTTTCCCTGCACACATTTCAATCCCGCTTCAATGATGTGCCACTTGGAGGAGTCTATCATAATAGGCACTCTGGAAATATCGGGTTCGGATGCGATCAGGTTCAGGAATTTCACCATAGCTTCTTCTCCATCCAGCATTCCTTCGTCCATATTCACATCGATGATCTGCGCACCGCCCTGTACCTGGTCAAGGGCAATGGCTAATGCATCTTCATATTTTCCTTCTTTGATAAGCCCTAAGAACTTGGCAGAACCTGTCACGTTGGTGCGCTCGCCAACATTTACAAAGTTCGACTCCGGAGTGATTATCAGAGGTTCTAAACCACTTAGCTTAAGTGGGGGAAATTTCTTTTTACTGGTAGACATTTACAATTTCTCTGGGTTTGTATTTAGCGGCTAGCTCGGCAATAGCCTTGATGTGCGGTGGTGTTGTACCACAGCAGCCGCCGATAATATTGATCAGGTTCTCTTTCAGAAAAACCTCAATCTGGTCGGCCATGTGTTCAGGTGATTCATCATACTGCCCGAATTCATTTGGCAAGCCCGCATTGGGGTGAGCGCTCACAAAGAAATCGGATTTATTGGCAAGCACCTGAAGGTATGGGCGCAATTCTTTTGCTCCCAATGCGCAGTTCAGGCCTATGCTCAATAAAGGCACATGAGAAACAGAAATTAAAAATGCCTCGGTGGTTTGTCCGGTCAGGGTTCTTCCGCTCGCATCGGTAATGGTACCCGACACCATGATGGGCAGCCTTTTCCCTGTCTCTTCAAACAATTCTTCGATAGCAAAAAGGGCGGCTTTGGCATTTAAGGTATCTGTGATGGTTTCGATTAAAAGCAAATCAGATCCGCCGTCCACAAGTCCTTTTGCCTGCTCTTTGAATGCTTTGACCAGCTGATCAAAAGTAATGGCCCTGAATCCCGGGTCATTTACATCAGGTGATATGGATGCTATTTTTGTAGTAGGTCCCATGGAGCCTGCTACAAAACGGGGCTTATTAGGCTGCTTCTTTGTAAATTCATCGGCTACCTCACGGGCAATTTTTGCACCCTGGAAATTCATTTCATAGACAATATGTTGAAGCTTATAATCGTCCTGAGCTACAGCATTGCTGCCAAAAGTATTGGTCTCGGCAATATCCGCGCCTGCTTCAAAATATTTCGCGTGAATTTCTTTGATGATGTCTGGCCTGGTGATGACAAGAAGGTCGTTATTCCCTTTCAGGGCGTGTGGGTGATCTTTCAGCTTTTCATTTCTGAAATCCTTTTCTTCCAGCTTATACTTCTGGATCATGGTACCCATTGCGCCGTCAAGCACTAGGATACGCTCTTTCAGAATTTCGGTGATGTCTCTATTCATGTGCTAAAGTGTTCATGTGTTCATGTGTTAAAGTTGGAACATTAACACAACACATTAACACAATCTAAATTTCCTGATAAGAAATACAAAGTAAGGATAATATGCTCTATTAAGCAATTGAATTAAAAAAATGTTCCTTCACAGGACTAAAAGTATTTTGAATTAAATTAGCGAATTATCCTATTGAAATGAAAAAGCATCCTTACTCATTTTTTGCCTTCTGCTGCTGGCTTATGTTCTGTTTCTGAGCCTTATCCTTTACCCTAAATTTCTGATTGGTGGGACTGAATCTGTGATGAGCTGGGATATATTCGATTATTATATTTATCTACCCTCTGCTTTCATTTATGATGATCTATCCCATCTGAATTCTATTAAGGAAATGTTTGAAATTTACTGGCCTGCCGGAGATTTTCACCACGCCTATTTACAGGGAAATAGAAATCTACGTGATGAAATACCCGATTGGCCTTGCTCTGATCTATATGCCATTTTTCTTTATCGGCCATATCTGGGCTTTGTTAAGCGGCTATCCTGCAGACGGATTTTCCTTTCCCTATCAGTTTTGTATTGCTTTTGGCAGTATAAGTATCGCTATTGCCGGGCTGGCTATTATGAGAAAGGTATTGCTCAGGTATTTTTCAGATATAGTGGTTTGTATGACCCTGATAGCATTGGTTCTGGGCACCAATTATTTTAATTATGCGACCACTGACGGAGCCATGCCTCATAATTATGTTTTTACAGTATTCGCCCTGATTATTTACCTCAGCATACGGCAGCGTCCATTCAGCATCCCTGCAATGGCTTGCGTTCTTTTAGACTGGATGGGCAACATCAATATTCGACAACTAAAACCCTCAAAGTTGCTGACCTGAAAATCAAACCCAAATCTTATCTGCGCATAAGCACTTTATTTTATTATGAAAATCCGGAACCAGAGACATGGAAAATGGCACAGCTCGTTCTTGTCGTCAAAAAGAAAGATGGGACTTCTTCCTTTCAGGTCTTAAGGCCGGGAAGAACCACTCCTTCTTATAAATGTACCTATGTGTTTTTTGACTATGATACGAAGCACATTGACCATGACGATGAAATCACATTTTATGCCTGGAATTCAGAAAGCATTTATGAGGTCTTTATGGATGACATCAAAGTTCAGGTACTGGAACCTAAATATTAGTAATAAAAAAACAAATTTTTCGTATTACCTTCGGGTTCTAAAAAATAAATATTTTGAAATTAGCTGCAGTAGATATCGGTTCCAACGCGATCAGATTCCAGGTAAGCAATGTGCTTAAGTATAATGGTGTTTTGACCTTTAAAAAGATGGAGTATGTCCGCTTTCCTCTTCGGCTCGGACAAGATGTATTCAAAAGAAATGAGATCAGCGCTGAGAAGGAAGCTAAGTTCATTAAGCTGATGCAAACTTTTAAAAATCTGTTTGAGCTTTACGAAGTTGACGACTATTTCATCTGTGCTACTTCGGCTATGCGGGAAGCCAGGAATGGAAAAGATATCGTATATAAAGTAAAAGATTTGCTCGGAGTGGACATCAACATCATTGATGGCGAAAAAGAAGCAGAGATCATCAACAATGTCATTTATAATGAGTTGGATGAAAAAAGCTATATGCACATTGATGTAGGAGGGGGTAGCACAGAGCTTAATCTTTTTGTCAATAAAAATAAAGTCGCTGCCAACTCCTTCAAGATAGGTTCTGTCAGAAGACTAAATGGACTCGATGCACCGGAGGAGTGGGAAAATATGAAAAATTGGGTATCAGAAAATATCAAGAAGGTATATCATCCTATCACCGCGATTGGAACAGGTGGTAACATTGGTAAAATATATGAGCTTTCAAACATCTCCCGCTCCAAAAATAAACGGCAGCTTATCCCGATAAAGAAGATAGAGGAAGTGCAAAAAGTAATTGCCAGCCATGACTTCGACGAGCGGGTTCACATACTCATGCTTAACCCTGACCGTGCCGACGTTATCATTCCAGCCTCTGAAATTTATCTCAGTGTCATGAAAATGTCTGGTGCTAAAAAAATGCTTGTTCCTGAAATAGGCCTCAAAGACGGCTTAATGATGATGCTTTTCGAAAAAAATAAAGACCAGGTAGAAGATATCGTGACGATCAGGAATGTGAATCAGTATCAGAAGTAGAGTGCGGAAGAGTTCGAGTGTTATCTTGGCGTCTTCACTTAACAACCATTGATGATGCACTTCTTTTTTTCGTATTTGCCGTCTTATTTTTATGTTTGCCCAGTCACAAGGGAGGACTATTTAATTAGTTATGCCTCAAAAGTTGCATATGTCATTCGTGAAAAGTATTCTATATCTATTAATTTTACTTCCCGTCGCGCTCAGCGCTCAAAGTAAATTTTCAACAGATACAAGCTATAGAATTATCAGAGGTGAACAGAAAAGAAAAAAAAATTTCCTTGTTGCAAGATATATTATTGGGTCGCTTGGGTATTCAGGAATGGATCAAAGCAAGATGAACCAATGGTTAGGCTCAATAGGTGAAGTTAGTTTAAGTGGTAATTATCTAACCCAGGGAATTGAGTTATTAACTCTTAAGCCAGACAGATTTATTGTTGGAATAGGCGCTAATTATAAATTCTCTTTGCATGATTCAATTACACCTGGAAGTAATTATAAGTCCATCTATTTTATAGTTGGATATAATTTATCCGGAAACAAAAGTAAAAGCATTTTTATAACTACCTCTGTTGGCAGTGGAAGAGCACGGATTAATTTCCATGGTAATACCCCCAAACAAATTTCTTTTGGAGTAATTAATTTAGATGACAGGTTGCAAGCCGCGACCGTTGTAAGCGAGACTAAGCTCAGAATCCTTTTCCATCAAGAGCATAAGCATTTTAGTAAGAATCAATTTTTTGTTTCCGGAATAGACTTGGGGTTTGTAATATTTCCGCATTTCAAACGGTGGTTCTATGGCCATTCAGTTTCAGTGGCCGCTAATACTAAATCATTCAACGGTTATAGAGTAGCTAACGTACCAACATTAAACCCTTATGGATTTAGCATGAATATTGCTTTCGGAGCTGGATATGAATAAACAGTAGATC
>DATMOV010000072.1:0-3627 GCA_035568055.1 Cytophagaceae bacterium | reverse complement strand
GATTGATATGAGTACTATAAGTACGAAGATTTCAAAGAAGCTGGCAAAGGATTGCAGCAGTGAGGATGTTCGTTTCTTGGAAGCCAAAGTAAGTGGCAGTGGAAAAGTAGTGGAAGAGGGGCAGTTAGTCATAATGGCGGGAGGTACCATGGAAGACTATCAGAAGTCACTGCCAATATTTGAAGCTCTGGGAAAACGTAGTTTTCTTATGGGTGAAGTTGGAATAGCAAGTGCAGCCAAACTCTGTTTAAATTATTTTCTGGCTCTGACATTTCAGGGGCTTGCTGAAACGGTGTTGTTTGCACAACAGGAAGATATTGATAAACAAGCTATGCTCAACCTGATCAATGAAAGTCCTTTAGGAAGCGGAGTCACCCGGCAAAAATCCCAAGCAATTCTGAGCAATGATTTTTCACCTGCATTTGCACTTAAACATATAACCAAAGATCTCCGGCTTGTTCAAAAGGAAGGGATGACTTTTCCTTTATTAAACCCTTTACTGAGCTCTTATCAATCTGCATCTCAAATGGGACTTGGCGAGGAGGATTCTATAAGCATTATCAGGTTCCTTGATAAAACGGTTTCCAATAAAGTTGTTATGTGAAGTGAATCAAACCTTCGAATCCAAACTTCTATAAGTTGGAAAGCTCTATAATTAAACATCGGATTCAACACTTA
The DNA here is from genome assembly GCA_035568055.1 of Cytophagaceae bacterium. Classification (GTDB taxonomy): domain Bacteria; phylum Bacteroidota; class Bacteroidia; order Cytophagales; family Cytophagaceae; genus DATMOV01. The sequence goes on along the minus strand of DATMOV010000072.1, from coordinate 2,949 downwards.
AACTCAATATTATGAAACAGGAAAAAGTATTATCGACAACTTCCCGTCATTATCAGCTTCCTTACAATTTTGGTCTTGGTGGTGTGCCCATTGGCAACGAATTTACTGCTGTTACAGATACCGAAGCACAGCAAACATTAGAAGCAGCCTGGAATGCCGGTGTGCGTTATTATGATGTATCCCCCTGGTATGGTTTAGGTTTGGCAGAACGCCGCTTTGGACAATTTCTGCACAATCAACCAAGGGAAGAATATGTCATTTCATCTAAAGTAGGCAAGTTGCTGAAGGCATCGAAAAAGGCCATTAAATCAAATCTTTTCCCATTGGCAGGTTCACCTAACTTTGTTGAGTTTGATTACTCCGCTGCCGGGGTGCGCCGCTCCATCGAGGATAGTCTTCAACGCATGGGTATCGATAGCCTGGATATAGTTTTTGTACACGACTTATCACCCGACAATAAGTACCTTGAGGGAAAATGGCTGCAACATTTTGAGATAGCGAAACAAGGTGCTTTTCCTGAACTTACCCATATGCGTGAAGAAGGTTTGATCAAAGCCTGGGGACTTGGTGTGAACAGACCGGAACCAATATTGGCTGCCATGGAGGTGGCCGATCCTGATCTTTTTCTGCTGGCTTCGCAGTATTCTTTAATTGATCATGAATATGCATTAAAAAATATTTTTCCGGAAGTAAGAAAAAAAAACATCAAGCTTGTGATGGGCTCTTCATTGAATGCCGGATTTACCTCCGGAAGTGACCGATATAATTACGGCCACGGTCACGAAATTCCTACGGAATTTATTGTGAAAAGAAATCGCTTAGTCGCCATAGCCAAAGCCCATGGCGTAGATCTGAGAACGGCTGCTTTGCAGTTTTCGGCTATGCCAGATGTAACTGCTGCAGTAGTTTGCGGAGCAAGAACAGCACAACAAATAACAGAAAATGTGGAATCAATGAAAGTAAAAATCCCCGGAGAGTTTTGGTCAGAACTGAAAGCTGAAAAACTGATTTTGGAAGAGGCCCCTATTAATAATATTAAGATTCCACTACAAATGGCTTCAAGATAAAAAGAATCAAATCCATTCAGGTATTTATAAAAACAACCAACAGGGGCATAAGCATGGCACCCTATAGTGAGAATAGCCTTTGCGACAACAGCTGTTTTAGAAAGGATATTAATTGGTAATATCATTCCCCTTCATTGGGAGAAATATAAAATTACCAAACCTGCCAACTGATAGAGCGGTGAGCGTATTCTTCTTCGCTCTGTTTTTGTATCTAGCTCTGATTACGAATCAGGGCTCACGAAGGGTTTTGTTAGCATACACAGTAGACAATCATAAAGGCAATTCAATTATAAATTCAGTTCCTATATTAGGATCACTTTTTACATTTATATTTCCTCCTAAAACTTCTACCTGGATTTTCGCTATAAACAATCCTAAACCTTTTCCTTCTATATTCATATGAAAGCGTTGGTAGGGGCCGAATATTTTCTCCCCTTGTTTATTAAGGTCAATGCCTATCCCATTATCCTTAAATGAAATTCTCATTTTCTCCTTATCTGTTTCACTTTTAATTCGTAAAACAGGTGTTTTATCGGGATGTCTGAATTTTATGCTATTTGAAATTAAGTTGTAGAAAATACTGTGCATGTAACTCTTAATGGTTGTAATCTGATCAATAGCAGAAAAATCCATTATTATTTGCACGTTTTCCTTTCGTATGACATTTTCAATACTCAATTTAATGGCACTAACCAATGTAGAGAAATAAACGAGCTCCTTTTTTTCAGTGATTTCAAATTTTGTCTGCAAAATATTATTCAGGTCTTTCACTATTTCATCTAATTGCTTCACCGCATTGAATAAAAATTGCTGAATTTCACTTTTCTCTTCGTCTGAAAGATCGCATTTTAAAACATTTGAAATGCCAAGAATACTAGCTATTGGCGCACGCAGATAATGTGAAACGATGAAAGTGAATTGCTGTAGATTGGTGTTACGCTGCATTAAATCATTCGCAATCTTTGCAAGCTCTTCTTCAGCTTTTTTTCGGGAGGTAATTTCTTCTTTTAATTGAGCGACGATTATTTCAAGTTCCTTAGTTCGTTGAGCAACCTGCTGCTCAAGAATTCCATTCATTTTGTTTAATTGTGCTTTGGTTTTCTTTAGTTGTGGAACTTCAAGAATTTCCCAACGTTCATTCCGTTTTGAAATGACCATCTCATGTACACGTGCCACATCAAGAACCGTAGAGGCTGTGCATTTTTTCAGCGGGTAACTGCATAATACTATTATGGGGCTATCATGAATAGAATTGTCAAGCCTCATTTCATAGTCAATGAAATTTTTCCATACATTTCCCTCAAGCCATCCTTCATTGCCGTTTACCCGCATTCCGATGTACCTTCTTTCCAGAGCATAATCGAGTTTTTGACGCCAACCCCGATTCACATTTTCAGGATCAAAAAGGCCTCCTTTGGTATACCAGTTGACATGAGATATGATTTCGATACTTTGTTTTGCAATATAATCATCAATATCTGGCACCATCTCTTTCAATGCATTCGTTGCTTCATTTATTGTAAGAGGAGGAGAAGTTATCCACATGCAGAACTCATTATTTTCTAATCCGGCTTTAAAAAAAGGAATCAGGATTTCCAGCAAATCCTTCCTTGTATCATAAAAACTGCAAAAGTGTGTTCCCCAGGGTATATAACCTATAATGTCAATTCCGGAATAGGTATTTTCATTTCTCATCCTTTTCTATTAAAATCGACATTTACATACCCTTGAAATTTTGCAGTTTGTAGTAGACGGAGTTTGGAAGTGTAAACTAGTCGCTGCTAAGAATGTTTATTTAACGCCCTCAACTGTATTATTTTAATGAACTGTTGTACTTTGAGATTGGAATTATTCGTAAGTTTTGTAAATAACACTTACAATT
>DATMOV010000071.1:0-11420 GCA_035568055.1 Cytophagaceae bacterium | reverse complement strand
GCAGGAAAGAGCCGGCCGCATGATTTATTATTATAGCATCGCCAGTCCGCAAGCCATCATTATCTCAAAAATTCTATACAATGCCGGATTGATGATGTTTCTTTCTTTAACCGGATTTCTATTTTATTCTATTGTTTTAGGAAATCCGGTACAGGATCAGCTATTATTTATTATCAATGTGATACTGGGGGCACTGGGCTTTTCATGCACATTAACAATGGTTTCGGGCATCGCTTCCAAAGCCGGAGGCAATGCCACACTCATGGCCATTCTCAGCTTTCCCATTATCATTCCGCTGTTATTACTGCTGATCAAAGTATCAAAAAATGCCCTTGATGGCCTGGATCGGGGGTCAAGCTGGGATGAACTGATCATGCTTTTTGCAATAAATCTGATGATCACCGCTCTTTCTTATATACTATTTCCGTACCTTTGGAAAAGTTAAATTAATATTGAATTTTAAGTGTTGCTTGTCCCCGAAGGGGGAATGAATGAAGTCAGCAAATCTGACCTCTCCTTAATAAATTAATGAATACGTCTTCGGATAATAAAAGCTCCTTTTTTGCCTGGTGGAAGATCATTACCATGATCCTTCTGATTTACACTGTTATCGGAGGATTCCTTGGGCCGGTGCCAAGACTTGGAATCCTTAATGAAACCATACGCAACCTGTATTTTCATGTACCTATGTGGTTTGGAATGACATTCATACTACTCTTATCTTTCATCTATTCCATCATGTATCTGGCAAAACATAAACATGCCCATGATAATTTTGCTTTGGAAGCAGCAAACACAGGAATTTTATATGGGATTCTTGGGTTGATCACAGGAATGATCTGGGCAAAATTTACCTGGGGAGAATACTGGAGCGGCGACCCGAAGCAAAATGCTTCTGCCATCGGACTTCTGATCTACCTTGCCTATCTGGTTCTCAGGAGCTCTTTTCAGGATGATCAGCAAAGAGCAAGGGTTAGCGCGATCTACAATATCTTCGCGTTCCCTATCATGGTAGCGCTGTTATATATTTTACCAAGGATGGCCAAAGATTCCCTGCATCCGGGAAATGGAGGCAATCCGGGCTTTAGCAGTTATGACCTGGACTTTAATATGAAAATGGTTTTCCGCCCTGCAGTCATTGCCTTCATCATGCTTGCAATATGGATCACTAAACTCAGAGCACGTATGCGGAATGCCGAAAACAAAATAAATGGAATTACACAATGAGAAAGTTATTATTTCTATTCCTGCTTTTCTTCTCGCTGAAAACTTCGGCGCAGAATGTAGAAAACCTAAAGCCCGTCACCAATGAGCCAAAAGTTGAAATGGCTGACACGTTCAGGGAAAACGGAAAAATATATATAGTAGTAGTTGTTGTGCTGATAGTGCTGCTAGGCATCTTTGCATATTTGTTTATGTTGGAGAAAAAACTGGCGAAAATTGAAAAGGGATTAAAAAAGAATGCCATTGAAAAATAGTTGCCATTAGTAAAAAAATAAAACCACGAAGACACGAAGAACACAAAGAAAAAACACGGAGATAATCACTCAAAAACACGTAAATGAGATTTCACACATTAAATATTACTTGTCACAGAAAAGTTTGCTGTTCGCACAACAGAACAATCTCTGTGCAACTCCATGTTTTCTATGTCTCCGTGGTGACATTTCTTTCTGATAATAATCTGAGTTGAATGAGAAAATCCCACATCATAGCTATAGTCATCATCGCGATTGCGATCGGCATCATCGTCTCCTCTACCGGAGATGCGAGCAGTTATGTGACTTTCAAAGAAGCTTATAGAATGGCGCTTGAAGGCGACTATGAAAAAGTACATGTAGTCGGCAAACTGAAGAAAGATGCGACGGGCAAAATTACAGGCATGGTTTACGAACCTACCATAGATCCTAATTATTTCAGCTTTATACTGGAAGATAGCTTGCATGAAGAACATCAGGTAATCTACCTCCATCCGAAACCTCAGGACTTAGAAAAATCTGAGAAGGTAGTGATCGTTGGCAATGTAAAGGAAAATGTTTTTGTCGCGGATCAGATCCTGATGAAGTGCCCTTCCAAATATGAAGAACCAGTGAACGAGAAATCATTTCGATGAGCTGGGAATTTAAAATAGGCGACCTGGGGCACCTATGTGTCCTGCTTTCATTTGTAGCATCCGCGATCGCCTCTTATTCTTATTTCTATGCTTTAAAATTTCAGCCGGATTCAAAAGAATTTATCTCCTGGCAAAAATTCGCCCGGACTTCATTTTACATCCACGCCTTTTCTGTGATCGGCATCATCTATTCTCTTTTTTTTATCATCTACAACCACCGCTACGATTACTATTACGCTTACGACCACTCATCCAATGAGCTTCCGGCTTATTACATGATCTCCTGCTTCTGGGAAGGCCAGGAAGGAAGTTTTCTCTTATGGATCTTCTGGCATGCAGCACTTGGACTTATTCTCATCAAAGTAAATAAAACATGGGAGCCTTCCATCATGGCGATATTCTGCCTGGTGCAGGCGTTCCTGGCATCCATGATTTTAGGCGTGGTGATTCCATTTGTAAATACAAAAATAGGAAGCTCTCCTTTCGTACTCTTTAAAGATCAGATGGCATTCCTGCCGGTTTTTAAAATTCGTCCAAACTTTGTTCCTGAAAATGGTGAAGGCCTCAATGCGTTGCTGCAGAATTACTGGATGGTAATCCATCCGCCAACTCTTTTCCTTGGCTTCGCAGCTACGACTGTACCATTCTCCTATTGTATCGCCGGACTGCTTCAAAAAAATTATAAAGAATGGATCCGTCCGGCTTTACCATGGTCGCTTTTTGCCGCTATGATTTTAGGAACAGGCATATTGATGGGAGGCTACTGGGCTTATGAAACACTCAACTTCGGCGGCTACTGGAACTGGGATCCTGTGGAGAATGCGGTGTATGTGCCCTGGCTCATACTGGTTGCTTCGATCCATACGATGATCAGCTATAAGAATAGTGGCGTCGCACTCAAGTCAAGTGTCATCCTAGTGATTTGCAGTTTTCTTCTGATCCTCTACGCAACCTTCCTCACCAGAAGCGGTGTGCTGGGTAATGCCTCTATTCACTCATTCACCGATCTTGGACTTTCCGGACAACTAGGATTATACCTAATCACATTCATTCTTATTGCCACGATCCTCGTGATTATAAGATGGAAATATTTTCCTGTTTCAGAAAAAGAAGCTGCCGTTTATTCCCGTGAGTTTTGGGTTTTCATAGGAATGATTGTGATAGGCTTTGCAGCACTGCAAGTGATCTGGGTCACGTCTTTTCCTTTCTTTAACTATCTGGCGAAATTCATCAACATTGATCTCAACCTGGCTCCTCCCGCTGAAAAAGAAATCTATTACAGCAACTGGCAGATATGGTTTGCCATTCTCATTGCAATACTTTCCGGGGCCGGACAATTTTTCTGGTGGAAAAAAATGGATGGGGCAAAGCTCAAAGATGCACTGGCCATTCCATTACTGCTTGCACTTTTTACTTCCATGATCATCCTCACACTCGGCATCTGGCTGGAATGGGATCAGGAGATTAAGTCTTCCCCTGATTATATTTTTAAGAAGATCAAATATATCCTCCTGCTGACTGCTGCGCTGTTTTCCATCTTTGCCAACATTACTATTTTTATACAGGTAGCAAAAAATAATATCCGTTTGTCGGGCGGCGCCATCTCACATATTGGCATCGCGATGATGCTGATTGGAATTCTTTATTCTTCCGGCTACTCAAAAATTGTTTCCTTGAATATGACAGGCCTGCTGCTCATCAAAGACGCCCCGGTTGATTACAACAGAGATAATATTTTACTCTGGCGCAATGTTCCGGAAAAAATGAAAGACCTGGAGTTAAGCTACCGCGGTCCGAGAGTGGAGGCAAAAGGCTTTCCCGGCTTTGTCAATAAGGACAGCATCATCATGATTCCTGGTGAATATAAGGCGCTGGCAAAAACCAATATTTCAGCAAATGAAGAAATTTATTTCCGCAAAGGTGATACGCTGGAAGTTTCTCCTGAGAATACTTTTTATGAAGTGATGTTCAAAGAAGAAGATGGAGACACCTTTAAATTGTATCCGCGCCTCCAAGTGAATCCGCAAATGGGAACCATAGCCTCTCCTGATATCAAAAGATTTTTAACCCGCGATCTTTATGCGCATGTCAACTCGATGCCGGTTAACGAGGATGATAGACTTTGGAGCCCGGCAGAACAATTTATTGTAAAGATAGGTGACACCATTTTTCTAAATGACTTCATCGCAATACTTGAAGATGTGAAAAGCGACAACGGCATCCCCGGCATCCAGCTAAAAGGAAATGATGTTGCGATAAGTGCTAAAATAAAAATCCTGGGTACCAATAAAGTGTATTACGCCAAACCCAGCTATATAGTTTTGCTGGAAGATAAAATGGTTGGTCAGGTACCAGAAGTCATCGAAGACCTGGGACTCAAAATCTCCTTCCTGCACATTGATCCTAAAACAAACAGTTTCACTTTTGGAGTCAACACTTCGCAAAAAGACTATATCGTTTTAAAAGCCATCGAAAAACCCATGATCAATATCCTCTGGATCGGGACACTCCTGGTGGTACTCGGCCTGCTCATGGCTATTGCAAGAAGGTATAATGAATTTGTGAAGATGAGGGATAAGGAAATATAGTGCCGAGTGCTGGGTGCTGAGGCACTAACAACCAATTACCATTGATCCTTCAACCACTTATCCTGAGCATTCATAACTCTTTCGATCACATCGCGGGCAGCACCTTTGCCGCCATCGAAAGGTGAAATGTATCTGGAAATTTCTTTAATATCATCGATGGCATCATCGGGACAGGTTGGAAGCCCAACCAGCTTCATGATTTTATAGTCAGGGATGTCGTCACCCATGTAGAGGATCGTATCGGGTTTTAGATTTTTCTCTTTGATGTAATCATTGAAAAGAGCCAATTTGTCTTTTATACCCAGGAATATATCTTTTACACCAAGCCGCTCCAGGCGTAGCCTTACACCTTTTTCATCAACACCTGAAATGATAACCATGTTATATCCGGCCTTTACGGCCTTCTCCATGGCAAAGCCATCCTTAATATTAAAGACCCTGGTTTGCTCCCCATCAGCATGAGCATGAAGCCCACCATCCGTCAGTACCCCATCGACATCGAAAATAAAAGTATTTATGATTTTAAAGTTCATAAGAATTATATGCTTAAAGCTGAAAAGGTAAAGCTAAGGATAAAACAGTTAATTGGGGAAAAATGTTGAGAGAGGTAGTTTCTTTAGTCACAATCTTTGCACCTTAGAATTCAAATGGATTAGGGAAAACGTCCTCAACCTCTTTTCAAGCTCCGCTGTCAAGTCTTTATAACCTTGTCGTTTGGAAAATAAAGAAGCGCTCTGTGATGCCCTAAATCAGAAGGAACGTCTTTAATTGATTGAGTGATTGGAACAACTGTCTTACCTAAAGTATGCGCAATTCCAACTTCATAAAATACATTTGGATTTTTGTCTGTAAAGTCTGCTACTACTACTCTTGAAATAAATATTAACTCAAAAATGTCTTGTATAAAAGTGGGATTTTCCCAAATATCATCAGCCTTTGCGCACTCCAAATTTAGACTTGTACAAGCATTCTTAATCGATTCAAAAGTTTGCTGCAGCTTAAATGGCAACATAGCTGTAACTAACTTTTCATTCTGAGGTTTAGTCAGATACTATTGGAGTTGCGAACTTGTCAGAAATATGTGATTTTATTTCGTTCAAATTTTTGTTACCACGCTTTACCATTTCAGTCAAAACTTCAAGTATATTTCCTTCGTAGTCATCATCACCAAAACTTAGACTTCTTAAAAGTCTTGGATGGTTTTCAATTACATCATAACATCCAAGGGTATATCCTAAGTCAAGCCAATCGGATTTTGAAAATTGTCTTACGATCTGGTTCTTTACTCCTTTTGCTGTTCTTTTGTCATTTAAATTACGCTGTTTTTAATTTGCAGCTGTTTTTATACAATATTACTTGTCTTTATATTTCATTTAAATTCTTTTCTGTTACTTTTTGATGTTCTTTTTCAAAATCAATTGAAAAGGAATTATCTTTTACATTAATCAAGCTTTCCTCTTTTGTATTAATATATTCAATATAGAATTCCGTTAATATGAAGTAATTTTCTTCTTTTTTATTTACAAAGTCATACCCCTCTGTTTCTTTATATATTTTTGTTACTTCAATATTCTTTTCTTTCAACCTCCAGATATAATTATTTTCACTTTTGTACATAATTGGCCTTCCATATTTCTTTTCATATGTTTTCTCAATCCTATATACGTCTCCTCCATTAGGAACAATTTTATGCCCTTCATTCTTAAGATGAACATGAGTATTTAAGCTTGGAAGCTCAAGCTTAATTTTATATAAACGACAATTATTAAAAAAGGGAACAAGAATGAAATAGCAAGACTCATTTTGTCTATCCTTGAATTCAGGATCATTAGGAAAATAAAAAATAAAGATAATATTTAGTTACGCTATCCTCCTCTAGTCTATCTCTTTTAATAAGGGAATCTTTAGCAAAAGATTATATTCATATTCATTCATGCCACAATAAAAATCTAAAAATAAATTCTTTGTAATTTTCTCTTCATCTGATAACTTTAGTGATGGACATTTATCAATCTCCTTTGTGAACCTATCACACGAAAAAAAGATAAAATCAATAATAGAATAAGTCTATACATAGATAATCATTTATGATATAGGTAACATATAGTAATATAAGCAGATATATTCTTTAAATTGAAATCCTGAATTACTCATCGCCCCGAGATATTCATGATCACAGCTTACGCTTATACAAGGTAGTAGGTGAAATATCCTTTGGATCTAACTCCAATATTTTTCCATTTTCAGAAACGACTAAAGGGCTATTCTTTTGCTTTTTAAATTCCACAAGTTTTTTGTAAGCCAGCTCCAACCCTTTGATTATTTTATCCCGCTCCTCTTTGAATTCTTTATTATTGTCCATGATATTTAGTTTTTAATTCATTCCATAATTCAACATTGGTAATCTCAAGATCATTCATTGTACCTTCAGCAATTATCTGGTATGGTTTCCCTGAGTTATTTATTAGCATCCAATTATCTGTAATGGGTATATAGAGTTTGAAAAAATTCAAAAGTCCACTTTCATATCTTCTTCTTATCACATCTTCGGGAATATTGTGCCCACCTTCTTTCACTCGTGTTTTAACTCTGGAAACAGCTAAATCCGGAGAATTAAGCCAAAAGAATAACAAAGTGATCTGATACCCTTTTTGTTTGACTTCCTTTAAAAAACTCACATAGCTCTTTGTTGAAAGGGTGGTCTCGAAGGCAAAATTTTCTCCTGATTCAAGTAAGTTTTTTATCCGGGTCAACATCAGTTTCCCTGCTTCAATACCAAGCTTTTCGGGTTGGAAAGGGGACAATCCTTTTGCTATTTCATCCGCGTTTACAAATTCTTTACAATCTAATATTTCAGGCAGAATAGTATATGAAGCTGTAGTTTTTCCAGCTCCGTTGCATCCTGCTATTACAAACAACTTTTTCATTAGTGACAAAGGTAATTCTTTTATGATTCAATCATTCAATTCATAATTAGTACTCCTCCCCCCGCTGCTTCTTTGCGAAGTATTTCTTTGGATATTAAATCCTGAATATCACGAAGAGGCTGTGAGCACTTCGCTATTTCTGCCCATCTTGAGGAAGTCAATTATTTGGAGTTAATCTCCGCATAATGTGCGGAGATTAGGTTAATTATTTTCCGTATGATATATTCAATATATTGATTTTCAATAGGTTGATTTTTTGATGGGATTAACCTATTTACAAGTCGATTCTATTTGGCCTTAAAAGTTATTTCTACTTTCTTATCTAAAAAATGCCGAAAGGTAACAGCCGCCTTTTCAATCAAGCTTTTTCTTATTTTGTCTGGCTGAAATAAAGATGCCTCCACCATTACTTTATCTTTCTTAACTATCCGTTTCCACAAGCCTTTTACTTGTCCATTTATTACAATGGTAGGCCTAAATATGCCATTGTCAGAAACTGTCTTCTTACTATGATCAGCATGAAGCGATGCGCTTCTGTCTTTGTAGCTGATGATAAACTCATCGAATGCGGGCAATAAATAAACTGATTCCTTATAGTTTTTAGGAATGCGAAATGAGTTGCTAAACCAATAAGTTTGTAAACCAATTTGTTCAGAAATAAAATCTGACTTTATCATTTCCAAAGCATGTTTTGCATCGGAAACAGACAATCCGGACCACCAGACAAAATCCTGGAGAGTGGCAGGCCCATGGCTTGAAAAATAATTGCGGGCAAGCTTTACCAATGCTTCATCTCTGCTCAACGTTCTTATTTTCGGCACTCTTTCCTCAAGCAGCGCAAAGGTTTGTTTTTTATTTTTTGTTGAGCCGCTGCACACGAGTCCGTCCAATTCTGCCCGAAGCATCAAATGAGCGATTCTATTGTTGTCAGTGGCAATTTTAGCTTTTTCGAGTTTAGATACTAACTCTTCCCGTGTTAAATGATTTCCACCGGCCAATGCTTTTTCTATAAGTTTATTACTTTTTGCAAAAACGGTTTCCGAAAGCTCCAGTTCCTTGTGTCTTGATTTTAGAGAAGCTAAAATTTTAGGCCCCGTCAGTTCCAGCATCCAATAAATATCATCTGCCGATACTAAATGCCAGGTTGGCCTTAGTAAATGTGTCCGGATAACCTCTCCCTTATCAATGGCGGTTTCTACCAGTTGCTCTGTCGAGTTGGGAAGACGGACCCCCACAGCCCATTTCGCCATAGTATAATCCTGTGCCTGCATGGCACCCATCCATCCAGCAACTTCTTTTGGGGTCTTAAATTTTGCCGCTGTAATTTGCTGGTTTATAAGCCGGATATTTGCAATGTCTGTAAAGGTCATAAGTTTATTGGCCGCAGATAACATTTAGATGGGCAAGATAAAACCATGATTTTTAGGATTAAAATGATTCACATGATATTACCATTAATCATGATTCCCTTTTTTGTATTAACAATATCTATAAATACAATTAATTGATTAATTATCAATATGCTTTAAGAATCACAAGAGTGATAAATCTTTAAATAATCCTTTAAATCATTTTAATCCTACGAATCATGGTCAGACAATTTGTGGACAACTCCCCGCAAAAAAATCCTAACTTTATCATCATTTAAAATTCTTTACCGTGCCTGAATTCTCACACCTTCATTGCCATACTCAATATTCGCTCTTAGACGGCGCGGCGGGCATCAGCGCGCTGATGAAAAAAGCCAAAGAGGATAACATGAAAGCGGTGGCCATGACTGACCATGGAAATATGTTCGGGGCTTTCAGCTTTGTGGCTGAAGCAAATAAGGCTGGCGTGAAGCCTATCGTAGGCTGTGAATTTTATATGGTGGAAGACCGGCACAAGAAAGTATTCAGCAAAGAAAATAAAGATAACAGATATCATCAGCTCATGCTTGCGAAGGACCAGGAAGGTTATCAAAATCTGGCCAGGCTTTGTTCTCTCGGTTATATTGACGGCTTATATAGTAAATGGCCGCGCATCGATAAAGAGCTGGTGTTGAAATATCATAAAGGACTTATTGCTACTACCTGCTGCCTGGGTGCCGAAGTTCCTCAGGCAATTTTAAATAAAGGAGAAAAGGAAGCGGAAGAAATTTTTAAATGGTGGCTGGATCTTTTCGGAGAAGATTATTATGTAGAACTCCAGAGACATAATCTAAAAGAGCAGATCGAAGTAAATAAAGTTCTGGTAAAATTCGCGCAGAAATATAATGTCAAGATGATCGCCTCCAACGATTCTCATTATGTGGATCGCGACGACTTCAACGCGCACGACATACTTCTATGCGTCAATACCGGTGAGCTGCAAAAAACTCCTGTTGGCGATGGCAAAGGTTTCCGCTTTGGTTTTCCTAACGATGAATTTTATTTTAAAAATCAGGCGGAGATGAACAAGCTCTTTCATGATCTGCCCGAAGCCATCGATAATACCAATGAGATTGTTTCAAAAATCACTCCTCCAAAACTGGAACGGGATATCCTTCTTCCCAACTTTCCACTGCCACCGGGTTTTGTCACGATGGATGATTACCTTCATCATCTTACTTTCGAAGGAGCAAAAAAAAGATATAAAGAAATTTCAGGCGAAGTAGAAGAGCGGTTAAACTATGAGCTCAGCGTAATCAAAATGATGGGCTTCGCGGGATACTTCCTGATCGTATCCGACTTCATCGCCGCAGGAAAAAATCTTGGCGTAGCAGTAGGACCCGGACGTGGATCTGCTGCGGGTTCCGCAGTAGCCTATTCCATAGGCATCACCAATATAGATCCAATAAAATATAGCTTGCTCTTTGAAAGATTCCTGAATCCGCAGCGGGTAAGCATGCCTGATATTGATATTGACTTTGACGATGTGGGTCGTCAGCGCGTGATCGATTATGTCGTCAATAAATATGGCAAGAACCAGGTAGCACAGATCGTAACCTTTGGCACCATGGCCGCCCGGTCATCCATCAAAGATGTAGCGAGAACCCTTGACCTTCCCCTGTCTGATGCCAACTACCTGGCCAAGCTTGTTCCGGAAGCTCCGGGCACCACACTTAAAAAAGCTTTTGAAGAAATAAATGAGCTTAAAGAAATTAAAAAAGGCAATGACCTTCGGGCGCAAACTTTAAATCTCGCCGAGAAGCTGGAAGGCTCAGTCCGCAATACTGGCATCCATGCCGCAGGTATTATCATTGCTCCCGACGATATCACTAAGTACATTCCTGTCTGCGTATCCAAAGATTCTGAACTTCTGGTTTCGCAGTTTGACGGTAAACTGATCGAATCCGCAGGAATGCTGAAGATGGACTTCCTCGGACTGAAAACGCTGTCTATTATCAAAGATGCGCTGGCGCTGATCAAAAAGAATTATGACCTTGATATAGACATAGACACCATTCCGGAAGATGACGCGAAAACTTTCGCGCTTTACCAGCGTGGAGATACAGTAGGCACATTTCAGTTCGAGTCGGAGGGTATGCGCATGTATCTCAAAGATCTAAAGCCTACCAGCATTGAAGACCTCATTGCCATGAACGCTTTGTATCGTCCGGGCCCGATGCAATTCATTCCGAATTTCATCAACAGAAAACATGGTAAGGAGAAGGTGGAATATCCTCATCCACTGCTGGAAGATCTTTTGAAAAATACCCATGGCATCATGGTATATCAGGAGCAGATCATGCAGACGGCACAAGTATTGGCGGGCTACTCGCTCGGTGGCGCGGATTTATTGAGGCGCGCGATGGGGAAGAAGGACCTGAAA
>DATMOV010000070.1:0-4000 GCA_035568055.1 Cytophagaceae bacterium | reverse complement strand
CCGAGAGTGTTCGCTTTTGGAGAAGACGTAGGGATGATAGGCGATGTGAACCAGGGCTTCGCGGGTCTGCAGGATAAGTTCGGAACCCTGCGGGTGATTGATACCGGCATCAGGGAAACTTCCATTATCGGACAAGGTATAGGCACTGCCATGAGAGGTTTGAAGCCAATTGCCGAGATACAATACCTTGACTACCTTGTTTTTGCAATACAGACTTTGTCGGATGACCTGGCAAGCCTGCACTACAGAACCAGGGGCGGACAGAAAGCTCCGCTGATTGTACGTACACGCGGGCATAGGCTCGAAGGCATGTGGCACTCAGGATCGCCCATGAGCATGATCCTCGGATCGCTGAGAGGTATGTATGTGCTGGTGCCAAGAGATATGACACAGGCTGCCGGCTTTTATAATACCATGATCCAGTCAGATGACGCAGCCCTGATCATTGAATCGCTGAACGGTTACAGGCTTAAAGAAAGGTTGCCACTAAACCTTTCCGAATACATGGTTCCGCTGGGTATTCCTGAAATTTTAAGGCAGGGAACAGATATTACGATTGTCACTTATGGTTCTATGTGCAGGATTGTGATGGAGGCCGCGATGCAACTGGAAGAAGTAGGAATCTCATGTGAAGTGATCGATGTACAAACCCTATTGCCATTTGATGTCCATCACTCGATCTCTGAATCCCTCAGAAAAACCAACAGGGTATTATTCACTGATGAAGATGTACCGGGAGGAGCTTCGGCTTATATGATGCAACAAGTGGTTGATGAACAGGACGCTTACCAGTGGCTTGACTCAGCGCCACGCACGCTGCCAGCTAAAGCTCACAGGCCCGCTTATGCAACAGACGGAGATTATTTTTCCAAGCCTAATACAGAAGATGTTTTTGATTTGATATATCAGATGATGAATGAAGCTGATCCCCAAAAATTCCCTGCTTTGTATCAATAGGTAAATAAGACATCGGGCGATTCTACAACATTACTCTTATGAAAGGCTCTGTCTTCAATCTGAACCCTGAATTTTACTGTTTTATTGTTAAGGCTGTCCCTCAATACCTTTGTGTTGTTAATGGTAAATGAAAGGTTCCCTTCAAGCGGGCCGTTATATCTATCCGGACTAAGTTGAGGAAACCTGCCATTGATATTACTGCAAAAAGGAAAGTTGAATGAACGGTAATGTGTACTGTCTGTTTTGATTTTAAGCTCCAGAAAATAATTGTAATAATCTATATTCCTTATACCTTTTACAGTATCTACAAGATTATCAGTGTCATAATAATCTATATTGAAGCTATCACAACTGAAGGGTATGATATGATTGTAACGAATGAAATTACCCAAACTATCATGCATGACATCAAAGGCAGTGAAGGGTGGCAGATTCGGTAAAAGTCCGAGATCCCCATTTCCGTCTTTAAAATTTACTGTGATGATAATAGAATCAATCGGTACTGAAGAAAAGGGGTTGCTTACCACATACCTGCTTATTTTAGCGAATTCAATTTGAGGCGTAACGGGATATTCAGGCACTTTCTGACATGCGGATATTGTCAACATTATCGCAGGAAGAAGTAAGTATAAGTATATAAATCGGCTCATTTAATATTATTATTGATTAAATTTATCAATAATTGCTGATCAATCCGAATGGTGGATTTTATTCAAAGTTTTAAAGATGGTTTGTTTAAGATAAACCATCACGATTTTAACGAAAAAGCACTGTCGCTATTTCGTTATCAGGCAGAAAACAACACAATGTATAAAGAATATCTCACAAATCTCCGTGTTGATATTTCTTCCATAAAAGATATTTTACAGATTCCTTTTTTGCCCATCAGCTTTTTTAAGCATCATGAAGTACTTACTGGAAATCCAGTTATCAGACTGATATTCAGCAGCAGCGGTACGACTGGAGCGGAGCGGAGCAAGCATTATGTTGCAGATCCTGAATTTTATAAAACGGTAAGCACGGAGATTTTCCGGAAATATTATGGAGCTATTAAAGATTATATTTTCATTGCGCTTCTACCTTCTTACCAGGAAAATCCCGGCTCATCGCTCATTTTTATGATTAACCATTTTATGAAGGAAAGTTCTGAGCTTTCTCCGGGTTTTTTGTCTAAAAATTATGCAAAATTTCCTTCCGCTATTCAGGAAGCAAGATCAAAAGGGAAAAAGATCATATTATTTGGCGTAGGCTTCGCCTTGCTTGACCTTGCGCAGGAACTAGAGGGAATAGACCTGTCAGACCTCATCATCATAGAAACAGGAGGGATGAAAGGCAGGAGAGAAGAAATGACCCGAGAAGAACTGCATGGTATTCTTAAGGGCGCTTTTAAGTTGGAATTTGTTCATTCGGAATACGGCATGACAGAACTTCTTTCTCAGGCATATTCGAAAGGAAATGGTGTTTTTGAATGCCCTCCATGGATGAAAATTTTCATCAGGGATATCAATGATCCTTTTAGCATGAGCAATTCCAGAAATGGTGGCATAAATATTGTTGATCTGGCTAACATTGATTCATGCGCCTTTATTGAAACGGAAGATTTAGGACGAAAAATTGACAAAAATACATTTGAGGTACTTGGCAGGTTCGATAATTCGGATGTAAGGGGCTGTAATTTGTTGTATTTAAATTAACAAAAAGTGAAAATTATACTTTTAAAATAAAATAAGATTAATTATATTTGTATACCTTTATTAAAACCCTAAAAAATATGAAAAATTTACTAATAGCCCTGGTAGTTGTTGTTTTTGCTGCTGTTTCATGTGCTCCCCACAGAACATGCCCAACTTACATGAAGGATACTAAGCAGAAAGCTATAGAAAGCAAGATCTAACAGCAGTATTTTTAAAGATATTTTAAAGACAATCTGGCAACTAATCGTTGTTGGAATGTCTTTTATTATTTATATCCAAGTAGCTGGCAGACCTTCATCGTGGTGCACATCCATAGGGCATATATAACTGCGGTAATTTTCTTAGAAGATCCTCTCTTTAAAAAATATTTAGTAAATGGCTTATCGGGGTAACATGCTATGGAACAGGATAGGTTAATCATGTTAATCCTTTTATCAGTTAACCTGTTTCAGACAATCTACCCTATAAAATCCCCAATCGTCTTCATTTTCATCTCTGTCTCCTCCCATTCCTTTTCCGGTTCTGAATCTTGCGTAATTCCGGCACCTGCATAAAGTACCGCACTTTGATGAAAAATCCTTGCGCAGCGGAGATTTACATATAGAGATGATTCTGAGCCTATATTTACCGGCCCGAGGAATCCGGAAAAAATGGAGCGGTCGAATTTTTCTTCTTCCAGAATAAAATTCATCGCTTCCGCTTTAGGCATGCCGCAGACAGCGGAAGTAGGGTGGAGCAGATCCAGCATCTGAGTTCCAAGCTCCGGGAAACCAAGTTTTACCATGTCGGCCAGAAAATCTGTTTTCAGGTGCAGGAGGTTGCCGGCTCTTACAGTGCGCGGCCCTTCTTCTTCATATTCGCGCAGCCTGATCGCTTTGAAACAATTAATAATATACCTGCTAACCAAGGCCTGCTCCTCAATTTCTTTTTGCGTCCATACGCAGTCCGATGGTTTTAAATCATCCCGGAACATTTGTGTACCCGCCAAAGAGCTGGTACGGAATATTTTTCCCTGGTCTACAGAGAGCAGTAGTTCCGGACTGGCTCCAATCCATACACCAATGTCTGGAACAGAGATCAGGGAAATAAAAGCATTGTTATAACTTTCCGCAAGCTTGAAAAAAAGCTCAGTGGGATTTATAGGATGTTGAGTGGAGATTTTCTTTTGCCTTGCCAGCACTACTTTTTTTAATTTTCCTTCGCGGATCTTCTCTACCGCTTTGCTGACCATAGAGCTGAAACTATCCTGATTGATCCCTGAAGCCATTGGATCTTCTATTTTAGGGAAAGCAGCTTTCTCAGCATGCTCTAATCTCTGCCCAAGTATTTCAATAAAAACACTCTTCTCT
>DATMOV010000069.1:0-6360 GCA_035568055.1 Cytophagaceae bacterium | reverse complement strand
TTCAGAAGATGAAATAAAGAAAGCGGAAGAGAAAGTTCAGGCTATTACAAATGAATATATCGCAAAGATTGATGAACTGCTGGGTAAGAAGGAGGAAGAGATTATGACTGTTTGAGTTATACGTTTTAAGTTATAAGTTTTTGAAGCCGCTATCGCGGCTTTTATTTTGTAACCTCTTATTTTATAGATATATAAAAACCCTTCTGAACAATATAATTTTCTACAGCCTCCGGAACCAGATACCTGATGGATTTTTTATTTTTAACACACTCGCGAATATAAGTAGCGGAAATGTCAAGGATGGGTGCAGGAACCATTTTTACTTTAGAATGATTTTTAAGATCATTTGATTGTGAACCGGGACGAGGATATACATAGAGAGAAAAATATTCCAGGATCTTATCATAATTTTTCCACTGAGGAAACTGAACTAGATTGTCTTCCCCAATAATGAGTGCAAATTCATGATCTTTATGTTTTTCCTGCAAATAAGTTAATGTATCAATAGTATAGCTGGGCCTTGGAAGATGAAATTCCGCGTCACACACTTTAAAATTGTAATTATCATTAATCGCCCGCTGCACTATCTCATAACGGTCAAATTCGTGCAATAAAGCCTTGCTTTTTTTAAATGGATTCTGCGGTGAAACGACAAACCATATTTGATCAAGGTCTGTATTTTCCAACATAGTATTAGCGATGATGAGATGACCAATATGAATGGGATTGAAGGAACCGAAGAAGAGGCCTATTTTCATTTTCAAAAAGTGTTCAAGTGCTAGAGTGTTCGTGTGTTAAAGTTGTAGTAATAGAAAGCGTCTTAAACCATTAACACTTTCGCACTTTAACACCTGAACACTATTTTTTTATAAAATCATCCACCAGTTTCTGGGCATCTTTCAATGCCTGCTCCAGATCACTATTCATCAGGGTAACATCGAACTTATTTTCAAAGCTCATTTCAAACTTTACTTTAAAAAGTCTGGTAGATATACTGTCTTCAGTTTCAGTTTTTCTGGATCTTAATCTTTCTTCGAGTACTTTCATAGAGGGGCATTTTACAAAAATGGCCAAAGCGCGGTCTCCATAATATTTTTTGAGGTTCAGGCCACCTTTTACATCCACGTCAAAAATCACATGCCTGCCACTTTCCCAGATTCTCTCAATCTCGGATTTTAATGTTCCATAAAAAGCACCCTGATACACTTCTTCGTATTCCACAAATTCATTGTTATCAATTTTCTTCTTAAAATCATCGGGGGTAAGAAAGTAATAATCTTTTCCGTACTCTTCATTACGGCCTCGTTTATCACGCGTGCATGCGGAGATAGAGAACCCAAGATTAGGATTGGTATTCAGTAAATGTTTTACGATAGTGGTCTTTCCGGAGCCTGATGGTGCCGAGAAGATAATAAGTTTACCTTTCATCTAAATCTCAATTACAATCCAAAATACATATAAATATACTTTGTTTATTTGATATTTGATTTAATCAGGCCTGAGTTTGGTTTCTGATTCCGGCTTTTATGTTTTCAATAAGTGCGGGGGGGATGGGCTTTTGTTGTATTTTATTCTGAAGAACTTCTTTCACGGTTTTTTCGAGATTATAAAAAGTGTAACAGGGAGTGCATTCGTCCAGATGTTTTCTGAAATATCTTTCCTGTTCCTGAGTAGTTTCTCCATCTACAAGCAATTGAAGGCTCTGTAAACATTCGGTACATTGAGCTTTAGGCTTTTCTTTTTTAAAAATTCTGTTCATCAGATCGGTAAAATATTTATTCATACAATGACTGTTTATAGTTAGTTCAATCTATTAATTATAAACTAATAAATCTATTTATAACCCATAGTGTTCGCATATTTTTTCAATTTATCCTTTAACAGGTTTCTTGCCCTGTGCAACCTGGAACGGACGGTACCTATTGGAATGTCAAGTATTTTCGCCATTTCCTCATAAGTAAAACCTTCAAGGTCGCAAAGAATAATAATAGTACGAAAATCCACAGCCAATGAATTAAGCGCGTTCGCCACTTCATCACCAATCATTTCCTGAACAGATTCGATTCTTAAGTCAGTAGTGATATTTTCATCAATATCATCGGAATTATAGAAAGATTCAACTTCCTGATAATCTATCTTTGATGGTTGCTTACTTTTTTTGCGAAAGTCATTGATGAAACTGTTCTTCAAGATGCGGAACAACCATGCTTTAGCATTAGTTCCTTGCTCATATGAATCGAAGAACCTATAAGCTTTCATATAAGTCTCCTGCACTAAATCATTCGCGTCATCTTCATCCAAAGTCAGACGATAAGCAAAATTATACAGTGAGCCGATTAAAGGCATGAACTCTTTTTCAAACTGAGCATCTGACTCAGCTTTTTTGATATTATTCCTTTTGTTTTTTTCCTCTTCCATCTTCCCTGATTTATTTGTTATAACGAATATATGTTAATAATCGTACCAAATAATTCACCCCCTTTTTGTATAAACAGCTAAATAAAAGGAATTGTTAGAGGCCTATACTGAATGATCATTAAAAAGCGTTATTATTGGCAAAAAATAAGTTTTTAATGATTTTAAACAGGATCGCGGAAAAGCAGATATTCAAACAACCATTGCCAGAATTTCTTGCGAAATCTGCCATTTATATCATTTTGTCAGGTCTTTTTTGTGTGAATTTTTTCAGATCGCTTCTAAGTATTGCTATTATAATATTGGTAGTCAATTCATTACTTCAAGTTTTTAACCTCAGAGAAAAAATAAATATAACTAAGCAACAAAATTTTCTGCCATTCATTGCTTTATTTATACTTTTTGCTTGGAGTACGATAATGACAGATGAAGGAAACTGGGAATTCGCCTTCAACCAACTGATGCTAAAGACACAGTATCTTGCTTTTGCAATTGCTTTCATTCTGCTTCCTCCTTTTCCCCCGCGAACATATCAAAATTTCTTTTTCTTCTTTTTCTTGCTTGTACTTGGAACTACTTTTTTTACTGTTTATCATTTCTTGATTTTTGATAAGGGAGATCTTCTTGATCACTATGCCAGGTCTAAAATACTTTTTACTGTGATAGATCATGCCAGATATAGTCTTTTTGTCTGCCTGGCAATTTTTCTTGGTATTTATTTAGTGGTAAAAAAATATGCGGAGAAAACCAGCTTCATTTTCTGGCTGATCTTTGCAGGCACTATATTTTTGATTTTCTTTCTTCATCTGTTGGCGGTCAGATCCGGGCTATTGGCATTCTATGCGATTTTTATCCTGCTTGCGATTTATTTTCTCATCAGCAAACACTACAAGGCATCCACCTTTATTATTGTGATGATCATTTTTTCTATCATATTTTCCTATAAATATATCGATACTTTTAGAATGAGATACAGTTATACCATGCACGACCTGAAAATGAGCGAAAACCTGACTGAGTCAGGCAATGACTATTCCATTTCCCGCCGCATTATAGCGAATAAAGTTGCTTTTGCTATTTTCCGTGAACACCCGGTTTTTGGTATAGGTGAAGGAAATATCCAGTCAGAAATACACAAAAAATACAGGCAGAGTTATCCTTTTATCCTGACAGAAAATACATTAGAGCCTCACAACCAGTTTCTAAGGCAGCTTGCCACTATGGGGTTGACAGGCTTTATAATTTTTATCGTTTGCTTTTACTACCCTTTGTTCTATAAGAAAAATTATAAGCACATTCCCTTACTTGTTATCTATATTATAGTCAGTCTTTCATTTCTTGTAGAGGACACGCTTGATATTCAGCTGGGGCTAAGCTTCTGTTTATTTTTTATTATGATTAACTTGCACTATCTGAAAGGCAATTCCCTTTCGACCCCTGATGCGGAAAAAGATCATCATTAGCAGAACTGATAATCTTGGAGATGTAATTCTTACGCTTCCGCTTGCCGGTATTTTAAAATCGGAATTTAAAGACTGCGAAATCTTTTTTATCGGCAAATCATACACCAGGTCAATTATTGAATCAAGCATTTTCATTGATCACTTCATAGATCGTGAGGAAATAATAAAAAACGCCGGCATCCTAAACAATATTAAGGCAGATATAATCGTGCATGTTTACCCGGATAAAAGAATTGCAAGGGCAGCGTATAAAAGCAACATACCAGTTAGAATAGGCAGCTCTCATAGATTCTATCATTGGCTTTATTGCAATAAGAAGATCAATTTCAGCAGAAAAAATTCCAGCCTGCATGAGGCTGAGTTAAACCAGAAATTATTAGAACCACTGGGAATTATAAGAAG
This sequence comes from Cytophagaceae bacterium, assembly GCA_035568055.1. GTDB lineage: Bacteria > Bacteroidota > Bacteroidia > Cytophagales > Cytophagaceae > DATMOV01. The sequence continues at coordinate 2,080 of DATMOV010000069.1, read as the reverse complement.
ACCAGCCACTGAGATTGCCGGCTTTTATGGCATGGAAAAAATCACCCGGTTAAATCAGAATCAATCCGCGCTTCTGGATAAAAATAAATTCAATCTGATCCTGCATCCTAAATCAAAAGGCAGCGCCCGTGAATGGCCATTGGATAATTACCTGGCGCTCATTAATAATTTACCGGCACAGAAATTCCAGGTATTCATTACCGGAACTGAGCAGGAAGGAAAACTTATGAAAGAACAGAAGCCGGAGATCTTTCAAATACAAAATATATGGGACCTCACCGGCAAATATTCTCTTTCTGAACTGGTCAGTTTTATTAATGCCGCCGATGGGCTTTTGGCATGCAGTACCGGGCCATTGCATATTGCTTCAGCTCTGGGGAAATTTGCCTGTGGTATTTACCCCCCTATGAAACCCATTCATCCTGGGCGATGGGCTCCCATAGGAAAAAAGGCCAGGTACCTGGCACTTAACAAAGATTGTCAGGACTGTCGTAAGTCCGAAAAATGCGCTTGCATCGCTGCAATTTCTGTCGGAGAAGTAAGTCAAATAATTACTGATTGGGAAAAGGAACGAAGATGAAGACATTTAGCATATCTGTAGTAATCCCTAATTATAATGGAAAGAAATTGCTGGAAAAAAATATTCCGGGGGTAATCAATTCTTTAAAAAAATCGAAACAGGATTATGAAATTATTGTTTCGGATGATGCTTCTTCTGACGATTCTGTTCTCTTTTTACGTAACCGTTATCCGTCCATCGTCATCATAGAGAATAAGATAAACCAGGGTTTTGCCAGTACCATAAATAAAGGGATACGATCAGCTTCAAAAGATCTTGTGCTTGCGCTCAACAGTGATGTAAATTTAACAGAGGACTATTTCCTTCCACAGCTCAGATTCTTTGAAGATCCAGGCACTTTCGGTGTGATGGGCAGGATCATTGGAGTGAATGATGACAGCATTCAGGATGGTGCGAAATACCCGATAATGAATGGGTTCACCATTAAAGGCACAATAAATTATATTTTAAAAGAAAAAAATCAAAGTAATATTTCCCTCCCAAGCTTCTACCTCAGTGGCGCTAACGCCCTGATGGATAGAAAAAAATTACAAGAGCTCGGCGGCTTCGATGAAATCTATTCTCCCTTTTACGGTGAAGATCTTGACCTTTCCATCAGGGCATGGCGGCTAGGATGGAAATGTTTTTATGAACATGAGGCTGTTTGCAGGCATCCGGCATCAACAACCATAGCCAGCTACCATAAAAAACAGAAAATAAAAATCATCGCCACCAGAAATAAGCTGATTTTACATTCGATCCATCTAGAAGGATTTTTATTTATTCTTTACAAAATAAAAATCCTGTTTGAACTTATATTCCGTACTTTAACCTTTCAGACTTACTTTCTTAGAGCATTCATTTTATATTTGAAAAAGCCGGCAGAAATAACGAGTTCAAAAACAAGACTGAGTGAGCTTATAAAAAAATACTCAGGTAAAAATGTAGAAAAAGTGATTTCATTGCTTCAAGCTGAAATCAACAAAACAGAAATTATTAAATTCTAGGTGTTTTATGATATATGATTGCTTCTCTTTTTTTAATGAACTTGAGCTTCTGGAACTTAGGCTTAATGAGCTTTCCCCTATCGTTGACAAGTTTGTAATTGTCGAAGCCACAAAAACTTTTCAAAAAAAAGACAAGCCTCTCATTTATCAGAAAAACAAAGAACGGTTCAGGGAATTTTCGAATAAGATCACACATATAGTGGTGGATGAATTTCCAGGCTTCTTTTATAAATTCAGGAAACCTACAGCATGGGATTATGGGGATTTTCAAAAAGACCAAGTGATGAGAGGTTTGAGTGATGCAAAGCCAGATGACATACTTATCATTTCTGATATTGACGAAATTCCAAAACCAGAAAAAATAAACTTCTATAAAGGCAGTACTGGAATAAAGGTATTTGAACAAAATTTTTATTACTATTTTCTCAATGGCCTTTCAGTGAAGAAGGGTGATTCCCCTGATTTATGGCGGGGTCCTGTAATGCTCAAAAAAAAAGAATTTAAATCTTTTAAG
>DATMOV010000068.1:0-2560 GCA_035568055.1 Cytophagaceae bacterium | reverse complement strand
GATTTCTGGAATAACCCTAAAGAGGCGGAGAAAATCCTGAAGTCCATTAAAGTCCAAAAAGTATGGACCGACAGCTACAAGAATGTAGAAAATCTTTTCAATGACTTTGAAACTCTTTTTGAATTTTATAGCGCAGGGGATGTGCCGGAAGCGGAGATTGAGAAAGAATATGCTAAAGTGCTCAAAGCGGTAGAAGAGCTGGAGTTTAAGAAAATGCTAAGCAACGAGGAAGACCAGCTTAGCGCTATCATTGAAATAAATCCCGGTGCCGGCGGAACAGAAAGCTGTGACTGGGCAGAGATGCTCATGCGCATGTATGTGATGTGGGCTGAAAGCCATAAATTCGGTGTGCGGCAGCTTAATTATCACGCCGGTGAAGTGGCTGGAGTGAAATCTGTGACACTTGAGATTGACGGAGAATTCGCTTATGGCTATTTGAAATCCGAAATAGGTGTTCACAGGCTGGTGAGAATATCACCTTTTGATTCAGGAGGCCGCAGGCATACTTCTTTTGCTTCTGTATATGCTTATCCGGTGATAGACGATACGATCAACATTGAGATTAACCTGGCAGATGTGGAATGGGATACTTTCAGGGCAGGAGGTGCCGGCGGGCAGAATGTCAATAAAGTTGAAACCGCTGTAAGATTAAAACATAAACCTTCCGGACTCATCATAGAATGTCAGCAGGAACGCTCTCAGAATCAGAATAAGGAAAAAGCGCTTAAAATGCTTAAATCAAGGTTGTATCAAATTGAGATTGATAAAAAAAATGAAGCCAGGGCAATCGTAGAAAGCGGCAAAAAGCGTATTGATTTTGGTTCACAAATCAGAAACTATGTGCTTCATCCTTATAAACTAGTCAAAGATTTACGGACAGGGATCGAACGTTCAGATGTGCAAAATGTGCTTAATGGCGATCTGGATGAATATATCAAGGCTTTTTTGATGCAGGCTTAAGATCCGAAAATATTGTTCTACTTAATGAAAACTCTTCATAAAAGAATAAAGCCAGTCAGAGCAATGCCTGCAAGCAGGCAGAAATGGACATTACCAGGTAAACCTGTTGCTCAAACCGGCTTTTTAAAAAATATTAAAAAAGCCAGTCAAATCTATCATTAAATTCATAATAAAGAAATATAAAGAATAATTTAAAAGATGTTTAAACATCTGTTTCATTGTGAAAACGATCGAAAAATCCTAAATTTGAGATACCCTTATATATATAATAATCATTGTAACTTAATATTTTCAGAACCATGACAAGTGAATTCAACAAAATAGGGCAAATTCTAAGAGAATTACGTAAAAGCCGTCAAATGACCCAGGAAGATGTTTCTAAGCTCATTGATACAGATCGCAGCAATGTGGCAAATTATGAAAAAGGGAGAAGGCTTCCTCCGATTAACACTGTTATTGTAATAGCACAATTTTTTAATGTTTCCCTTGATTACCTAATCCTGGGCAAAAAAACCAAGACTAATAACTTCTTTACAGATAAGGAAGATGAAACTTACAAAATTTTAATGGCTGAAAATACGCTATTAATGGATGGTGAACTTAAGCTGCATGAAATCGTCAATCATAAGGATCATGAGATCCAAAACCTAAAAAAATATATTAACATCCTTGAATCAAAAAATAAAAAAAATAAAAACTTATAGTTCAGGATATACTTTACAAATAATTTAATGCAACAGATTTTTATGCAAGAATAAGAATCTGTGATTTTCTCTTCTTCCATAATCAGGATAAAATGGAATTATTAAGGCTCTTTCGAGATATCTTACCATTACCCACAGTTACCTTTTCAATTTTAAGTTCATTAATTATCAATTAAACAGCTTTATGGAGCCGCAAAATAAGTATTTAGAGGATGAAACGGGTTTATATTTCCTGCGCAATGGAATTATTCACTGCATTTATCACAAAAATACTGTAATAGACCTGGCAACGATTAAGAAGGTTATTAAAAACAGAAACTCCATCGCTGCCGGTTTGCCCAGGCCGCTTCTCATAGAAGGGCAAGGAGTTTTATACTGGACAATGGAAGCAAAATATCATACATGGGCTAATAAAGATGCTATGCTTTTTATAACGGCAATTGCTCCGGTCGCAAATTCATTAGCCTTCAAAATCACTGTGAATTGGACTATTCATTTTTTTCCGCCTCCTGTTCCGGTAAAAATATTTACAGAAACCACCTCCGCCCTGGAATGGCTTGAAGAATATAAGATCAGACGTTCAATCAAAGACCTTGTAGAAAAATAAAGCTAAAAGCACATGCTTTCAACCTAACCCCCACTTCATTCAATCTATCCAGCTTTATATTTTTAACTTTCTGCTTTAGGCTTTTAGCTTTTTTATAGAATATACTGGCTAAGGTCTTTATTCTTCACCAGACCTGAAAGCTTCTGACTAACCATTTCCTCGGTAACAATTATTTTAGCATTGGGACCAATCTTATCAGGCACATCATACAGAAATTCATTGAGCAAATGGCTCATGACAGTATGAAGTCTTCTCGCGCCGATATTTTCAACTTCTGAGTTGATATCAA
>DATMOV010000067.1:0-4925 GCA_035568055.1 Cytophagaceae bacterium | reverse complement strand
CAGGGAAGAAGCCATATTAGATAATAAAGCTTTTCTGTGATTTGAAGTTCTCCCTAAATGGTTGTTCTTTTTTCCGTGTCTCATAATTTTGTTATTGGTTATTAGTTGTTAGTTGTTAGTTTACAAACAACTAACAACGTTCAACCATCAACTTCTTCTAGTCTTCCTCTAATTTATATTTTGCAAGGTCCATACCAAATGTCAGGTTCTTCTCAGCAATAAGCTGCTCAAGCTCTGCAAGAGACTTCTTGCCAAAATTTCTGAATTTCATCATATCGGAAATATCAAGCGCGGCAAGATCTCCCAATGTTTTGATATCAGCTGCTTTCAGGCAGTTATAAGCTCTTACTGACAAATCAAGATCTGTAAGCGTAGTCTTGAGAAGCTTGCGCATGTGCAGCATTTCTTCATCCACTGTTTCTTCTTCATCTGCCTTCACGCTTTCAAATGTCATAGTCTGATCAGAGAACAACATAAAGTGTTTGATCAGGATATTTGCTGCGCCTTTCAATGCATCTTCCGGATGGATAGACCCATCAGTTTCAATATCCAGAATTAATTTTTCGTAATCTGTTTTTTGCTCAACACGGGTATTTTCAACGCTATATTTTACATTTTTGATAGGCGTAAAGATCGCATCGATTGGGATATACCCGAATACCTGCTCAGAAAGCTTGTTCTCTTCTGCGGGAACATACCCTCTTCCTTTTTCAAGAGTCAGTTCAATGTCAAAACTTTTTGCAGAGTCAAGATGACAGATAATGAAATCAGGATTTAAGATCTGATATGTTGAGGTGAATTTAGCAATATCACCGGCTTTGAATACCTCCTGCTTTTTGATAGAAATTACAATCTTGCTATCATTAGCATCAGAAACTTTTTTAAACCTAACCATTTTCAGGTTCAGGATTATTTCAGATACATCTTCCACTATTCCTTCTATAGTAGAAAACTCATGCAAAACTCCAGGTATTTTGATACCTGTAATCGCATGCCCTTCAAGAGAAGATAGTAAAATCCTTCTTAGGGCATTACCAATTGTTACTGCGTAACCTTTTTCAAGAGGCTTGAATTCAAACAGACCATGGAAATCGTCTGCTTTCTCCATAACCACTTTTTCGGGCATTTGAAATGATAATATAGACATATATGATATTTGATTTAAATCAAAAACTCTGTTAATAAATTATTTAGAATAAAGCTCAACGATTAACTGTACCTGAATATTTTCAGGGATTTCGTCTTTCTGAGGATAGTTCACAAATTTTCCGGTTAAAGAACTTGAATCCCATTCAAACCATGCGTATTTCTTTCCGCCTCTGCTTGCAAGGCTCTCGGAAATAGACTCCAGGGATTTGGATTTTTCGCGAACAGCGATCATATCACCAGGCATTACACTATAAGAAGCGATATTTACCACTGATCCGTTAACAGTGATATGCTTATGTAATACAAGCTGGCGAGCCGCTCTTCTTGAAGTAGCTATCCCCAGTCTGAAAACTACGTTATCAAGCCTTGACTCAAGGAATTTTAAAAGGTTTTCTCCTGTGATTCCTTCTTTTCTAACAGCCTTTGCAAAGATATTAGCAAATTGTTTTTCCAATACACCATAAGTATATTTTGCTTTTTGCTTTTCGGCCAGCTGTACAGAATATTCAGATTGTTTCTTTCTCTTTCCTCTGCCGTGCATTCCGGGAGGATAATTCTTTTTAGTAAGCGCCTTGCTCGGACCAAAAATTGGTTCGTTGTATCTTCTTGCAATCTTAGTCTTCGGACCTGTATATCTTGCCATTGTGTTAATTATGAATTATGAATTCCAAATTTTAAATGAATGTAAATTTTGTATTCTGATTTAAAATTTAACATCCAGTATTTAACATTAATTAAACTCTTCTCTTCTTAGGAGGCCTGCATCCATTATGAGGAAGCGGAGTTACATCTTTTATAATGGTAACTTCTATCCCTGTATTCTGAATAGTTCTTATAGCTGACTCTCTTCCGGATCCGGGACCTTTCACAAAAACTTCAACTTTTCTTAAGCCAAGGTCATATGCAGCCTGGGAACATTGCTGTGCTGCAACTTGCGCTGCATAAGGAGTATTTTTCTTTGATCCTTTAAATCCCATTTTACCTGCAGAAGCCCATGATATCACCTGACCTGAATTATTAGTCATTGCTATAATGATATTATTGAAAGAAGCTTTGATATGTGCCTGGCCAATAGCCTCGACAGCAACAACTCTTTTCTTGGCTTTATCTTTTCTCTTTTCGGTAGCCATAATCTATTTACTATTTAGTAACTTTTTTCTTGTTTGCAACTGTCTTACGCTTGCCTTTACGCGTACGGCAATTATTTTTTGTTCTTTGGCCTCTTACAGGCAGCCCTTTTCTGTGTCTCAAACCTCTATAGCAGCCAATATCAAGCAAACGCTTAATGCTTAACTGAACTTCTGATTTCAGCACACCTTCTACTTTGTGTCCTGCGGCGATAATATTACGTATCGCTGTAGATTCTTCTTCAGACCATTCACTAACCTTTTTATCCAGGTTAACGCCTGCCTTTTTCAAAATCTTCTGAGCTGATCTACGGCCAATACCATATATGTATGTTAAGCCTATTTCTCCGCGTTTGTGATCGGGTATATCTACCCCTGCAATTCTAGCCATATAACTAAATTATTATCCTTGTCTTTGTTTAAATCTTGGATTCTTTTTGTTGATCACATACAGCACACCATGCCGTCTGATCACTTTGCAATCAACACTGCGTTTCTTAATTGATGCCTTTACTTTCATAGTATTATCTATTTGTATCTGTAAACTATTCTTCCTTTTGTAAGATCGTAAGGAGACATTTCTAATTTGATTTTGTCGCCCGGCAATATCTTAATATAATTCATTCTCATCTTACCCGAAATATGAGCTACTACCTGATGTCCATTCTCCAACTCCACTCTGAACATCGCATTCGAAAGTGCTTCCACGATGGTACCATCCTGCTCTATAGATGACTGTTTTGACATTTATTATTTTTTAACTTAAAACTTCTTCTATAAATTCAAAAGTCGTCAAAATATCGGCCTTCCCTCTCCTCAGTGCCACCGTATGCTCGAAGTGAGCTGAGGGCTTCCTGTCTGCCGTCCTTACCGTCCAGCCATCTCTTTCCTGAACTATATTTTTCGTTCCCATATTGACCATTGGTTCTATTGCTATTACCAAACCATCCTGAAGTTTTAGCCCTTTGCCTCTTTTCCCATAATTGGGAACTTCGGGGGACTCATGAAGGTTTTTTCCTATTCCGTGGCCAACTAACTCACGCACCACCGAAAAACCCTCTGCCTCAACGTAACTTTGAACCGCGTACCCTATATCCTCAACTCTATTTCCCACTACTGCTTGTTCAATTCCTTTAAAAAGAGACTCCTTTGTTTTTGTCAAAAGCTTTGCTACTTCTTTAGAAATCTGTCCAACAGGATACGTATAGGCACTGTCACTATGAAAACCATTTAAAAGAACTCCACAATCAATTGATACTATATCTCCTTCTTTCAACACGTAATCTCCCGGCATTCCATGAACTACATTTTCATTTACCGATATGCATAAAGAATATGGAAATCCATTATATCCTTTAAATGATGGCTCTCCACCATTGCTCTTTATATAATCAAAAGCACAATTATCAAGAACAGAAGTTTTAATACCCGGCTTAATCAACTTTGCTACTTCTGCATGGGCCTTTCCTAATAAAACCCCACTTACTCTGATTAACTCTATCTCTTCATCCGTTTTATAAAAGACCATTTTCAAAATTAAGCTACTGCCGCATTTTGAGAGCGCCCTTTTATTCTTCCCGACTTCATCATTCCTTCATAATGCCGCATCAGCAGATAACTTTCTATTTGCTGCAATGTATCTAGGATAACCCCAACCATAATAAGCAAAGATGTACCTCCGAAGAAATAAGAGAAATCCCTGGAAATTCCTGTCATATATGCTAATGCAGGTAATATTGCAACCAAGGCTAGAAATATAGACCCGGGTAAAGTTATTTTGGATAAAATATTGTCAATAAATTCCGATGTCTGCTTACCAGGCTTTACACCTGGAACAAATCCACCATTTCTTTTCATATCGTCCGAAATCTGATTTGGATTAACTGATAAAGCAGTATAAAAGAAAGTAAATAAAATAATAAGCACCGCGAATAATACATTGTATTCCCATGTAGTGAAATCATTGAAGGTAGTTTTAATATATGCCGCAAAATCACTTTCTTCAGAGACTGAGGCTAACATCGAAGGCAGGAACATTATTGACTGAGCAAATATAATCGGCATTACACCTGCTGCAATTACTTTCAAAGGAATGTATTGTCTTTGTCCGCCATATACTTTATTGCCAATAACCTGTTTTGCATATTGCACAGGAATCCTCCTTGTAGCTTGAGTAAGCATAACCACTCCCATCACAATAAAGAATAATACTACCAGCTCTATTACAAACCATAAAGCTCCCTTAGCGCCTCTCTGTACAGCTGCTTCATATATTAACGCATGAGGGAAACGTGAAATAATACCGACCATAATAAGCATAGAAATTCCGTTTCCTATTCCTTTGTCAGTAATTCTTTCGCCCAGCCACATACAGAAGATTGTTCCAGAAGTAAGAATGACGACAGAGGAAAAATTAAACAGTACTGGATTTACCCCCGGGAATAACATATCCGCGCCAACAGTGGCCGTAAGATATCCAAATGCCTGGGCTGCTGCAATAGCAATGGTAAGTGTACGTGTAAGCTGATTAATTTTTTTACGTCCTGATTCTCCTTCTTTTTGTAACTTCTGAAAGTAAGGAACTGCGAATGTTAAAAGCTGTAATACAATAGATGCAGAGATATAAGGCATGATACCTAAACCAAAAAT
>DATMOV010000066.1:0-6206 GCA_035568055.1 Cytophagaceae bacterium | reverse complement strand
CGAATTTGCAAAATATCCCGATAAGAACAGATAGGGGAAGAGAGATCAGAAAAGCGTTTGTGCCCAGAGATAAAGATCACCTGATCCTTTCCGCGGATTATTCGCAGATTGAATTGCGGATCATCGCCGCTTTCAGCAAAGAGCAAAATATGATCGAATCCTTTAAAAAGGGAATTGATATTCACACCACCACAGCAAGCAAAGTATTTAAAGTCGGACTGGATGAAGTAAATGCTGATATGAGGAGAAAAGCCAAGATGGTGAATTTCGGGATCATCTATGGTATTTCAGCATTCGGGCTTTCGCAAAGGCTTAGCATACCAAGAAAGGAAGCTGCCGAAATTATAGAAGCTTATAATATCGAGTTTCCAGCGCTTAAAAAATATATGGATGAGATCATCAACATTGCCAGAGAGCAGGAATATGTAGAAACCATTTTAGGCAGAAGAAGGTATCTGCGCGACATCAATTCACGCAACATGACCATTCGCGGATATGCTGAAAGAAATGCCATCAATGCTCCTATCCAGGGCAGCGCTGCTGATATGATCAAAGTAGCGATGATTAATATTCATGGGTGGATGAAAAAGGAAAAGCTGAAATCAAAGATGATCATGCAGGTACACGATGAGCTTGTTTTCGATGTGTTGAAATCGGAGGTGGAGACCATCAAACCCGCAGTGGCAGAATTTATGAAGCATGCCATACCCATGGAAGTGCCTATGGAAATAGGAGTTGGTGTGGGCGAAAACTGGTTAGAGGCGCATTAGAGCGAAAATATTAAGCCTTCACCTGATGCGTAAAGATTTTCTTAAGTCTTCCTATTTCGCGTAACTCTTCCTGTTCATTCAATTTTTGATCAGACTCTTTCTGAGTCAGGTGCAATAAGATAGCGTCCAGCACTCTGACCTGATAATAGCTGATAAATAATTCAGGATTTTTATCCCATTTCTTTTTAAATCGGATCTCAAATTCTTCTTTTACAAGATCGAAATTATCCACTGGTGTTTTCATAATTTAGTTTTATTATAAAACAGACTATTCAGCACGAAGGTTTAACTTGCTTTCAAATTCAGTAAAAATGACATATCCGATCTTACAGTTAAAGCCAGGCAGAGAAAAATCAGTAAAAAATAAGCACCCATGGATCTTTTCCGGTGCCATTCAGACAATGCAGACAGCGGTAGAAGGCGACATCATAGAGGTGCGTGCTGCCAATAAGGAAATACTTGGCTATGGATTCTTTTCCGCCGAAAGCCAGATCAGCTGTAGAATGTTTGAGTGGAGCCTCAAGCCTGAAGATTTCGATAGCCCTGACTATTGGATCAACAAATTGCAAAACGCTTTTTTGCTGAGACGCACTTTGATTATCAACGAACAAACCAATTGCTACAGGCTGCTTCATGCAGAGGGAGATTTTTTTCCAGGACTCATTATTGATGTGTATGATCAGGTGGCAGTTGTACAATTTTTAATAGAAGGCACCGCAAAAAGAAAGGAGCTTTTAAAAAAGTGTATTCATTATATTGGCTTTCGACATATTTATTCACGCTCAAGCAGCAGCTCTCGTGAGCTACAGGATACAGCGGAGAAAGCAGGCTGGATTGCCGGTGAATTCAACTCGCCATTAACAGTATTGGAGAACGGGTTAAAATTTGAAGTTGATTTTATTCACGGACAGAAAACCGGATTTTTTCTTGATCAAAGAGACAACAGGGCAACGCTACAGCAATTCACTAAAGACAGAACAGTGCTGAATGCTTTCAGCTATACAGGAGGTTTTAGCGTGTATGCCGCTGCGGGTCACGCCAAAGAAATTCACTCGCTCGATATTTCATCTGAAGCGGTGAAGATGGCTGAGCATAATGTGCGCCTGAATTTTCCACAGACAAATCATAAAGGCATTATCAAAGATTGCTTTGAATACCTGCGGGCCATGGAAAAAGATTTTTACGATCTGATCGTGCTTGATCCTCCGGCCTTCGCTAAAAATAAACACACAGTTGATAAAGCAGCCAGAGGTTATAAGGACATTAATATGAAAGCAATGGAGAAGATCAAGGCGGGTGGATTGCTTTTTACCTTTTCCTGCTCACAGCATATTTCCAAGGACCTTTTTCAGAAGATTACTTTTGGAGCAGCGGCAGATGCGGGTAGAAATGTAAGGATCGTTAAACAGCTGCATCAGCCCGCCGACCATCCGGTAAATATTTTTCATCCGGAAGGGGAGTATTTGAAAGGCTTGCTTTTATGGGTAGAGTAAGCAGAATTGACAATTTGCAATTAACAAAAAACAGTTGACAAAATTAAAATTGTCAACTGCTTATTGCCTGCTGCCAATTATTTTTTAGTTGGCTCAATATTAATTTTTTTAGTAATTACCATTCTTTTTCCGTGACTCATGATTTCATAAGTTTTGGTTCTGAATTTCGCTGCATGCTGGCTCATAGTAATTTTAGATTTTCTTTTTTTCCATACAAGATAGACGGTTAGAAATAGCGCTCCAAAAATTACCCAGGTAGCCGCAAAGGCATATCTTTCATGTGTAAATTCATCGCTGGCAGCATAAGCATTGCCTATGGCCGCAAAGAAAAACAATACAATGCTGGTAAGTATATATAATAGTTTTCTCATAATTTCATTCGTTTTAGTGTAATTTCAATTCCTTCTATTTTTCGATCATTTGCTCTATAGAAGTAACATGCCCCGAAGTAATTTTGTTAGGAAAAAGTAATTCTTTAATATTTTTTTCGTTATTTTATTGTAGGCCATTGATTAACAGGAAGCCCAGCTGAGAGAGATGTTTGAAAAATAGTTAGAGTTTTTAGAATTTTTGGTTGTTTAATATTGTTTTTGAAAATATGAAGAAGTTTTTCCTCCCAATCCCAATTTTACTTGTCTTAATAAGCACCACTATATATGCACAGCAGGATCTGGGGCAGATTAATGTAAACATTCGCGGTGTTACCGAAACATTTTCCGCTGAAGATACGCTCGGCCATCTGGGCTATATTTTCCAGAGTCCTAAAGTATACGAAGTTATATTTCTTAATTCCTCTTATCAATCAGACAGAGATATAATCGTAAACCGGAATCCAAAATTTTCTAAGGATAAGATAGTCGGTGCTACAATAGACAATAACACGATGACTGTTTACTTCTACAATAAAAAATTAAGAACTGTTTCTACGCTGAATGCCGACCGCTCCAGCTCTTCGGGCAGCTATCGCAAGCTTATCACACTGACCAAAGATGAAGAATATTTGAAAAGTATATCCATGAATGGAAGGTTTTTTGTCCTTACAGTTCCAAAATACAAGAATGGGCTCAAGATCTATACAATAACAGGCGGCAATTCCGCTGAAGCCACTAATTATGAAATCGAGATGCCGGTATTTTTCAAAAAGCTTGTTAACGGCAACCAAAACCTGAATGATATTCCTGATTCCCATTTAGGTATACAGGAAATAAATTATTCGCTGGAGAATAATATTAAATCAAGCTATCCGGATAAAAAGCTTTATTATCACCACGATAAGATCTTCATGACTTTTGATGAGCCCACCTGTACCCATCTTATAGAAATAGATCCACTTGCTCACAGCTCATCCTATAAAAAATTGAATTTTTCACTTGAGAAAGGAAATAACTCTAAAAGCAAACAGGGAAATTCATTTTTATACGATAAGCGGCTGTTCCGTGCGACGATAAGTCCGGAGCAAATGAATCTTTCAATTATTGACCTTGATTCTATCAAGCTGGTTAACAGTTACAATTTTTATCCTGAAGACGAAATTGGCATTAATAATGGACCTGTAGTGCTGGAGAATGGTTCTTCAGCTATCAATATGCAGAATGAAAAAGTTCTAAAGAAACCACAGCAATATTTCAGGAATGTTCTTAATAGCAATCTTGCCGTGGCCGCGAATAAAATGGATGATCAGAAATATGAAGTGGAGGTCGGCTCTTACGAAGAAATTGTTACCCCAAGAGCCGGTGGTTTTGGCGGATCAGGATTGAGCATTGGCATTGGGTTAGGTGGGATAATGATGGGTGGCGGAGGCGGCGGTTTTGGCTATCCTATGGGTGGCGGCTATGGGTTTCCATCGGGTGGCGGCATGGGTTTCCCCGGTGGTTATGGTTATAGCAGTTATGGCGGTTTCCCTGGCTATTATCCTTATGGCGGCTCTGGTTCAAGGATACGTATGGTATATTTTAAAACTTTATTATCAAACAACGATTTTAAACACATGGAAGGCGATGTTCCCAAAACCATGAGAGAGAATATCAACGATTACGAGCAGAGTTTTAATAATAATGTTAATTTTGAAAATATACGTGTAAGCTCTTACACCGACAAAGTAATCATAGGGTATTATATTCGGTCTCAGAAAAAATACAGGCTCGTAGAATTTAAGAAAAACTAAAATTCTACATTAAAATTCAAGGATAAATCAGTGAAAAGGCATAATTTTCAGTTGATGTCTAAATTTATCCGAACTATATTTCCAGGGTTGATTCTTTTATTAAGCACTCAATGTCTTGCGCTTGATACCCTGGTCATTACAGGGAATGGCCCCTATTATGATATAAATGTTACCTACCTCGAGATCCTGGAGGATAAAGCAGGCAAGATCCCAGCTGATCAGATAAATTCTCCACAGTATTATTCTAAATTTACTACCAAGGAATTTGGGAAGAACTTCCACATAGAAGATCTGAATTCTATATACTGGTTAAAGTTCAGCATAAAAATAAAGAACCCTTACACAGACAAGTGGGTGCTTGAGAACCAGGATCAGCACATTGATCATTTCGATCTTTTTATGGAGGACCACGGGAAAATAATTCCGATAAAATCCGCAGGCTATACCCTCCCTTTTGAGATCCGTGAATACCAACACAAGAATTTTGTATTTGACCTCCCGCTGAATTCAATCCCCAGAACTTTTTATGCAAGAGTAAAATCCAGTCACCATAATGCGATCTTGCTTAAGGTTCGATCTAACAGAAATTTCAGTTATTATGCGTTGAATGAATATTACCTGTTGGGAATATTCTATGGCATACTCATCATCATGGCAGTATACAATTTGTTGATTTTTTTGTCTGTGAGAGAATCCACTTATGTCTTCTATGTGATTTATGTGCTGTGCTGCGGGCTTATATCACTGGCAGAAGATGGTACCGGCTTTCAGTATTTATGGCCCAATACTCCGGAACTTAATATCGTTATCTCCACCATTTCTCCACTCCTGCTTATTGTGAGCTTCAGCCTTTATTCTAAAGTATTCCTCCGATTAAAAGAGCAGCTGCCGAAATTAAACCGTGTGCTGGATATCATGGTAGGAATTTATATAGGATGGTATTTCCTGAATCTTCTGCTGATCCATGCTGAGTATAATTTCCCATTCTACATTCTGCCATTTTCGCTGATCTATGTATCGGCGGTGCTTTGCCTTTGGCAGGGCTACAAACCCGCCAGGTATTTTCTGATCGGGTATTCCTTCATGTTTATGAGTATCATTTTTCTTTTATTGCGAATGGTAGGTGTAAGCTGGGACAACATGTTTATATTATACTCCTTCAATATAGGGCTGGTATTTGAGATTGTGATTTTATCTTTCGCTCTGGGCGACAGGATAAAAATTATTAAAGCGGAAAGAGAACTCGCGCTGATTGAAAAACAGGAAGCACAGGCAAAGACCATCGAACAATTAAGAGAGAATGAAAAGCTTAAAGATCAGGCTAACAGGGAGCTGGAAGATAAAGTTGCCGAACGGACCTACCAGCTGATGGAAAAATGTCTGGAGCTGGAAATTTCCAATGAAGAGCAGCAATACCAGGCCGAAGAGATCCAGCGTATGAACCTTCTTCTCGACCAGGAGAACAGGTCGTTGCAGGGAAATGTAAAGGAGCTTACAAAGGCCCGGGTATTAATGCGTGAGGTGGATTTTAACGAGTTCAGCAAGATCTTCCCTGACCAGGAATCATGTTTTAAATACCTGGCTGAATTAAAATGGAAAGATGGTTATGCCTGCAAGAAATGCGGAAACACGAAATTTTCAGAAGACAAAACCACACTAGCCCGTCGCTGCACCAAATGCAGGTATGTAGAATCCCCTACAGCTTATACCATATTTCACAAGCTCAAATTCAACGTGACCAAAGCCTTTTACATGCTTTTTCTGGTGTATGCGAATAAA
>DATMOV010000065.1:0-5268 GCA_035568055.1 Cytophagaceae bacterium | reverse complement strand
ATTAAAGCTCTGAGTGAATTCCCATGCGCTGCGAGCAATACTGTTTTATCTCGGACTAAATACGGCACTATAGCTTCATAATAATATTGAACAGTTCTTTTTTCAGTATCCTTTAAAGATTCAGTGACTGGCAACAAAGATAAATCAATGTTTTTATATTTCGATTCGTACTTTGGATGTCGGCTGTCATCGGCAATAAGTGCAGGTGCCGCCGCATCATACCCTCTTCTTACATTGAAATATATTTCTTCCCCAACTTCTTTTTTAATTTCACCTTTATTTCTTCCCTGCCAATTTCCGTAATGTCGTTCGTTCAGTTTCCAGCTTTTTATACAGTCAACACTCATCCAATCAGTTTCATCAAGTATGATCCAGGCCGTTTTTATCGCTCTTTTAAGATAGGAGGTAAAGCATACGTCAATATATAATTCGTTTTTTCGAATAAAACTTCCGGCTTGTTTTGCTTCATCAATTCCCTCAGGAGCCAGGTCAACATCTGTCCATCCCGTAAATCTTTTTTCTACATTCCAGGTACTTTTTCCATGTCTTACCAATATCAGCTTCCCCATATATCTATTATATATTTTTTGAAACCTCAAGCAGAACTTCATATTTGTATTTATTATAATAATGAAGTGCTCTCTTTGCTATTTTATTTCATTTCATTAATTTATTTTCAAGCGCCACTACATTTCTGATTGTTTTTAAAATACTGTCAGGATTTAAGCTGATAGAATCAATCCCAAGCCTTACGAGGTATTCAGCTACTTCGGGGTAATCGGAGGGAGCTTCTCCACAAATACCGCTATGACGATTGTTTCTTTTGCAACCTTCCACCGCCAATTTTATCATTTGCAGTACTCCTTCGTCTCTTTCATCAAAATCAAAAGAAACAATTTCCGAATCTCTGTCTACTCCTAAAGTAAGTTGTGTTAAATCATTTGAGCCAATGCTAAACCCGTCAAAAATTTCAGCGAATTGATCAACCAGAATGACATTGTTTGGAATTTCACACATCACGTAAACTTCCAGGCCATTTTCTCCTTTTTTAAGTCCATACTTTTCCATAGTCTGTAAAACCTGCTTCCCTTCGGATACCCTGCGGCAAAATGGTATCATCAAAATCACATTGGTTAATCCCATTTCTTCCCTCACTCTTTTCATGGAAGCGCATTCCAATCCAAATCCTGCTTCATAAAGAGGATGAGCATACCTGGAAGCACCTCTGAATCCCAGCATGGGGTTGTCTTCCGTGTTTTCAAAGAATTTACCTCCGATTAAAGATGCGTATTCATTCGTTTTGAAATCACTCATTCTTACTATTACGGGTTTCGGATAAAATGCTGCAGCAATTGTTCCAACGCCTTCGCTTAACGTTTGAATGAAAAAGTCTTTTTTATTTTTATAACCGAAAGTTATTTTCTCAATATCTGTTTTTGTTTCATCATCCAGTTTTTCAGGATGGATCAAAGCCATCGGATGTATTTTGATGTATTCACTGATAATGAATTCCATCCTGGCTAAGCCGATACCATCTATTGGAAAAGAACTTAAGCTGAAAGCCATATCAGGATTACCCAGGTTCATCATGATTTTTGTTTTAGGTTTAGGCAGGGTACTTAGGTCGGTCTTCGTGATCTCGTATTGAAGTTTTCTTTCATAAACTTTTCCATCTTCTCCTTCGGCACAATTTACTGTAACTTCTTGTCCGGTTTGAAGCAGTTCTGTGGCGTTTCCACAACCCACTATAGCAGGGACACCCAGTTCGCGGCTTATAATAGCAGCATGACAGGTTCTTCCACCTTTATTTGTTATAACAGCGGCAGCAGTTTTCATCACAGGTTCCCAATCGGGAGTGGTCGTATCAGATACTAAAATCTCTCCCGGTTTAAATTCTTTTAAGTGAGCAACATCTTTGATAACACGAATTTTCCCAGCACCTATTTTTGTTCCTACCGCTTTCCCGGTTACCAATATTTTGCTACTTTCTTTTAAATAATATACTTCGAGTGTCTTTCCCTTTTTCTGAGACTCTATAGTTTCAGGCCTTGCCTGAACGATATATATTTTCCCATCTATACCGTCTTTCGCCCATTCTATATCCATCGGTTTGTCCAAACCTGCCTTTTCTGAATAATGCTTTTCTATTTTTATAGCATAGTCCGCCAGAACCATTACATCTTCATCTCCAATACAAAATTGATTACGCTCCTCTATTGTTGTCGAAATATTTTTAGTGAATTCCGCTGCTATGTTCTGCGTGTTGATGTCTTTCGAAAAAATCATTTTCAATTCTTTGCTTCCCAAGCTTCTTTTTAAAACGGTCCTGTAACCTTTTTCAAAAGTCGGTTTATGTATATAAAAACTGTCTGGATCTATGGTGCCTTGCACTATATTTTCCCCAAGTCCCAATGTAGCATTGATAAACACTACATCTTTAAAACCCGTTTCAGTATCAATGGAAAACATTACCCCGCTTGAGCCAATATCGCTTCTCACCATCTTCATCACTACTACTGATAGATAAACTTTAAACTGATCAAATCCATTGTCAATTTTATAATGGATAGAGCGGTCTGTAAAGAGAGAAGCCAAACATCTTTTGTAAGCATCAAGCAGCCCATCATCTCCTGATACATTGAGGTAAGTATCATTTTGTCCGGCAAAAGAAGCATTGGGAGAATCTTCAGCAGTTGCCGAACTTCTCACTGCTAAGCTTAATTCTTCTCCGTATTCATTTTTTAATTGACGATAAGCTTCGATAATTTCCTGCTTTATTTCATCCGGGATTGGGCTATTGTATATAAGTTCTCTTGATTTTGTTCCTCGTTTTTGCAGTTCGGCTACGTCGTCAGGATTCAGGTCTTTCAAAAGTTCTTTTAGCTTCTCCCATGCTCCACTTTTTGTTAATATAGCTTTGTAAGCATCCACTGTAATGGCAAACCCATTTGGCACTGATAAATTCTGAGAAGTTAATTCCCGATACATTTCTCCCAGATTAGCATTCTTGCCTCCAACCAATGGAACATCTTTAATTCCTAATTCGCTAAAGAATTTAATATATTTGAAGCGTTTGATTTTATTGTTTCCTGGAGCATTTGTTACAAGTGTTTCCATTGTTTTCTTAAGTTTAATGAGAAATGTTTTTTTCTTATAGTTATAAAATGAGTTAGTGCATAAAACCTAACCTTATTACTTCAATTCATTTTTGCAAGAAGTTCCTTTTTCAAAACAGTCAAGATTATCAATAGTTGTATCAGCTATATTTTGTAACGCCGTATCCGTGAGAAATGCCTGATGACTGGTTATTAGTACATTCTGAAAAGTCATTAACCTTGCAATTACATCGTCCTGAAGAATTTCATCTGAGTGATCTTCAAAGAACAATCCTTGCTCTTCTTCATAAACATCCAAACCAAGATATCCGATCTTACAGATTTTAAGAGCTTTGATAACTTCTTTAGTATCTAAAAGTCCTCCTCTCCCTGTATTGATAAGCATAACACCCGGCTTCATTTTATTAATTCGATCTTTGTTTATGAGATATTTAGTACCTTCATTTAAGGGAACATGCAATGTTATTATATCAGATTTTTCGCACAAGACGTCTATGGTGACGTATTCCAAATCATATTTTTTAGCAAATTCTTTGTCCTCTGTTATATCGAATGCCAATACCTTACATCCATATCCATTTAATATTTTTACTACAATTCTTCCTATTTTTCCAAGTCCTATCACGCCGGCAGTTTTACCATGCATATCAAAACCGGCCAGGCCATCTAAAGAAAAATTTGAATCCCGTACTCTGCTATGGGCTTTTATTAATTTTCTATTTAATGCAAGCATAAGAGCTGTAGCATGCTCTGCAACGGCATAGGGCGAATATTCAGGAACTCTGGCAACACGAATTCCCATTTCAGATGCTGCTTTAATATCCACATTGTTAAATCCTGCAGATCTCAGTGCGAGAAACTGAACACCTAAGTCTTTTAACTTATGTAAAACTCTTGAAGAAGCATCGTCATTGACAAAGATAGAAACTGCTTTATGGCCATTCACCAATTCCACTGTTTCATAACTTAGGTGTGCATCAATGAATTTTACCAAATGCTTTTCTCCATTAGCTTTTACTAAGTAATCTTTTTCAAATTTATGTGTACTGAAGATTGCGGTTTTCATATGATCAAATTATTTTCAGTCTGTCTTATTTATAAAGGAATCTTCATTATTTTAATTCATTTTATAAATATTTAATGACCAGAAAGTATTTTTTATTTTTAGTTACAAAATGATTTTTGAAGGTCTATCAGATGATATGGGTCATTATTAATAAACTATTTTTTATACTATCACTTATAAAGTGGCTATTAAGCACTTTATAAGAACTTCTGTTATACTTGATTGTTTAGAAATCAACATGAGAGGCTTGAATAGCAATGCTTCTTTCCAAACATTATTTACCGATTCAAAAGACATTTCGAGTAAACAGAATCAATAGATCATCTTTTTCATCTCTTCCGGCATCTTTTCTTCTTCTTTTCCTGATTATTTCTTCATCTCTTAGGTTTGTTGTAGGCTAATTCAAGGGTATTTAAAAGGAATTCAGTACAATCTTGACTACAGAAACAAGCAAAAGCTACAGTATCTGGTCTTTCCGGAAGGTATTTACTTTGATAAGAAAACAGAGGCAGTTAGCTATGTGTTAAAGGAATTGGAGGGAAATAAAAAAGGGATAAATCGAAAGCCATTCGATTTATCCCCGTTGGTGCACCCAACCGACCAAAAATCGAACTCTTTAATTAATGATTTAAAGGTACTATCAAATTTAAAACATTACTTGTCAGAGCGCTAATTTAAGACATGCTTTGTTCAATATATTTAATTCCAAGTTGTTTAAGGTCTGAATTAGGATTCCCATTTACTTGAATAAGTACTTTATAAGAATCTCCTGCTCTAATCCTTTTTGTATTTATCAATTCAATAATGTCTTTTTCAATTAGAAAATCAGAATTAGGGTGGGAATGCCTGCCTCATTGGCCACCCTTAGCCGGTTGATTGTTAATTGGCTAAGGATGGTCTGAAGCTCCAGCTTTTCCAAGCTCATAGCGGTTTTTGTTTAAATGTTTAACAAAAGTTTATATATCCTTATTGAAATAATGGCGATGTAAAAAAATGCAAAATGGTCTTGCGTAACTTGAACTACGAATGCAATTTTAATTGTGAATTAATTCGACCGGCCTTTCATTCTATGCTAACGAAAGTAAT
>DATMOV010000064.1:0-4477 GCA_035568055.1 Cytophagaceae bacterium | reverse complement strand
TAAACAAAATTTCAGAGAGCTGCCAACGGAAACAGAGGTTTTTACTGAGTACTTATTAAGAACTGCCTCTTCCTCAGGCGCTGAGTGAGAGCGGCTGCCTACCGCAATCCAGTTACCAACTTTCTTATTAACCTGCATTTTACTGGTAGACCCTTTTTCTCTTTTAAAAGCTCCCTGTCCTTTAATAGCATAATAAAGCTTTTCTGTAGCAGGCGCATAAATCACTCCGAGCACAGGAGCGCCATTTTCAATTAAAGCGATATTAACAGTGAATTCACCATTCCTTTTAATAAATTCTTTCGTGCCGTCTAATGGATCTACCAACCAGAATATACTCCAATGCTTGCGTTCTTCGTAATCTATACTCCTGCCTTCTTCAGATAAAAGTGGAATAGCAGGTGTTAACTGAAAAAGTTCTTCTTCAATAATATGATGCGAAGCTTTGTCAGCCATGGTAAGCGGGGAATTGTCGCTCTTAAAGTCAACCGCCTTAGAGAAATCCGCATGATCATATACTTCCATGATCTTCTGGCCGGCAAGTATAGCGATCTGATTAATTTTTTCGACATTAATTTTATTCCACTCTATCATTTATTCTTCCTGACATATTTTTACAATAATAAGAAAAATCCTACATGATTTGGCCTGAATGCCATGTTTCCAGCCCTTTTAACCGTTTTGATAAAATTTCTCTTATTATTTAATCCAATTTGTGTTATTTTTACCATTCGTATAAAATTGAATGGAGAACATCCACCCTATATTTGATAAGATATTAAACAGAAGTCACAAAGAAACTTTGCTTAAACAAAGATCTGTAGTGATTTGGATGGTTGGACTTTCAGGATCAGGAAAAAGCACAATCGCAAAGGCTCTTGAGCACGATCTTTTTGAAAGAGGGCACCTGACTCAATTGCTTGATGGCGATAATCTGAGAACGGGCATCAACAACAATCTTGGATTTTCTGAGGCCGACAGGACTGAAAATATTCGTCGCTCGGCAGAAGTGTCTAAGCTGTTTTTAAATTGTGGCATTATCACCATCTGCTCGTTTATTAGTCCGACGCAAAAAATAAGACAGTCGGCAAAAGATATTATAGGAGAAAAAGATTATTTTGAAGTTTTTGTGAATTGCCCTTTTGAAATCTGCGAGCAGAGAGATGTAAAAGGCCTCTACAAAAAAGCGAGAAACGGCGAAATAAAAAATTTCACAGGACTGGATGCTCCTTTTGAAACTCCTAAAAATCCTTCGATAGAGCTTAGAACAGATTTAAAAGATCTGGAGAACTGCAAAGAAGAATTAGTGCAGGCAATATTAAAAAGAATAAAAATCTGATCCACCCAGGCGGATCAAAGAAATAGAAACTATGAAGTCATACAATTTATCGCATTTAAAACAACTTGAAGCTGAAGCGATCTTTATTATGCGCGAGGTAGCAGCGCAGTTTGAAAAACCTGTGTTACTTTTTTCAGGGGGAAAAGATTCTATCGTAATGGTAAGGCTGGCGCAAAAAGCTTTCTGGCCAGGCAAGATGCCTTTTCCGCTTTTGCATATTGACACAGGGCATAACTTCCAGGAAGCACTTGATTTCAGAGACAAGATGGTAAAAGAAGTAGGAGCCAAATTGATTGTTCGCTATGTACAGGACTCAATTGATAAGGGCACAGCAGTGGAAGAAAAAGGGCTAAATCCAAGCCGCAACGGGCTTCAAACGATCACCCTCCTTGAATCGATGGAAGAATTCAAATTCGATGCGGCATTCGGAGGAGCAAGAAGAGATGAAGAAAAAGCCAGGGCCAAAGAAAGATTTTTTTCACACCGTGATGAATTCGGGCAGTGGGACCCCAAAAACCAAAGGCCGGAATTATGGAATCTGTTTAACGGAAAAAAAACTTCAGGAGAGCAGTTCAGGATTTTCCCATTAAGCAACTGGACCGAAATGGATGTATGGCAGTATATCGCGCAGGAAAAAATTCCGATCCCAAGCTTATACTTCACACATAAAAGGGTAATCGTCAACAGAAACGGGACACTGCTGGCTAAATCCGATTTTATCACTTTGCTGAAAGGTGAGATTTATGAAGAAAGGATTGTAAGATTCAGAACTGTCGGTGATATGACCTGCACAGGAGCTGTAGAATCAGCCGCCGACTCCCTGGACGAAATTATACAGGAAGTAGCATCTGCCAGGCAAACCGAAAGAGGTACACGCGCCGATGACAAACGTTCAGAAGCCGCGATGGAAGACAGGAAGAAACAAGGGTATTTCTAATTAGAAAATTAGAAAATAAAATTAGGTAATTAGATAATTAAAAATAAAACAATAATGTTGAGTGCACCATTTTCTGAGCACTAAGCACTAAGCACAAAATACAATGAGCTACCAGACAGACAAACAATATTTAGAAATGGACCTGCTAAGATTCACCACAGCAGGAAGCGTTGATGATGGAAAAAGTACGCTGATCGGAAGATTGCTATTTGATTCAAAATCTATTTTCGAAGATCAGCTGGAAGCAATCGAAGAAGCCAGCAATAGAAAAGGCAAAGGTTATGTCGACCTTTCCCTCCTTACTGATGGATTAAGAGCAGAGCGCGAGCAAGGTATCACCATTGATGTGGCTTACCGCTATTTCGCCACTCCCAAAAGAAAATTTATTATCGCTGATACACCCGGACATATTCAGTACACCAGAAACATGGTTACAGGTGCGTCTACTGCCAACCTGGCCATCATCCTTGTTGATGCCAGAAATGGTGTGGTGGAGCAAACATGCCGCCATGCTTTCATCGCCTCACTACTGCAAATCAAACACATTATCGTTTGTGTGAACAAGATGGACCTGATGGCTTATAAGGAAGAAGTTTTTGAAAAGATCAAAGAAGATTTCACCCAGTTCTCTTCAAAATTATCTGTGCCTGATATCCGGTATATTCCAATCTCCGCGCTGCATGGCGATAACGTCGTAGATGCATCATTGAACATGCCCTGGTACAAAGGAGGAACTTTACTATACACGTTAGAGAATGTAAATATAGGAAGTGACTTCAACCATGTAGACTCACGCTTTCCCGTGCAATGGGTAATTCGTCCGCAAAATGATGAGTTCCATGATTTCAGAGGATATGGCGGAAGGGTTGAAGGAGGAGTTTTCAAACCCGGAGATGAAGTGATTGCATTACCATCAGGTTTTTCAAGCAAAATAAAAAGCATAGAAACTATTGATGGCCCGCTGGATGAAGCTTTCCCTCCGATGTCAGTGACAATTACACTTGAAGACAATATTGATATCAGCCGCGGCGACATGATTGTGAAGCCCAACAACCAACCGAAAATCGGCCAGGACATTGAACTAATGATCTGCTGGCTCAATGATAAAAAATTACAGCCGGGTGGAAAATACACCATCAGGCATACTACCAAAGAAGCAAGATGCGTGATCAAAGACATTCGCTATAAAGTGAACATCAACACGCTTCACCGCATCGAAGACGACAAGACCATCGGACTAAATGACATCGGCAGAATATTGATCAGAACAACTGCTCCGCTATTCTACGACAGCTACAATAAAAACAGATCAACAGGAAGCATTATTCTGATTGATGAATTTACTAATGAAACTGTGGGGGCTGGAATGATAATATAGTGCCCGATACCTCTTGGAGGGTTTTAAACCCTCCAAGGGTTCGAACTAATCTCACCCCAAAATTTGTTCTTCCCCAGACAAATCTCCATTCATGAAGATCAGTAAATATTTAGTGTATATGGGTATTTTCCTGCTTGGATTATCCTCATGCAAAAAAGAAAATCAAAAGGCCGAGGAGCAACAGATGACTGATCAGCAGGGACCTTTAGTAAGAAATGCTTATGACAATTGGAAGCCTATCCCCAACCAATATATCGTGACTTACAAAAATGGCTCAACGGTTCCTGAAGAAACCAATAATACCACCACCTATGCTCAAAGAGAGGCAGTAGTACAGAATCATACACAACTATTATTTGAAAGACATAAGATCTCCTCACAGAATATAATAAAAACTTTTAATTCAGGCATTAGAGGATTTGCAGCAGTCTTAAATCAGGATGAGCTAAAAAAAATACATGCGGAGGCAGAAATAGAAAATGTAGAACCAGACAGGATCGTCCACTTAAGCAATATTCTTTTGAGCACCTATTCACAATCTACGCAGGTACTTCCCTGGGGAATTAAAAAAGTTGGTTCCGCAGATGGAACAGGAAAAACATGCTGGATCATTGATACAGGGATTGATTTTACCCACCCTGATCTGAATGTTGACATAGCACGAAGCAAATCATTTTTAAGCACCGACAACAGTGCTGCTGATATGAATGGACATGGCACACACGTAGCAGGGATCATAGGCGCAAAGGATAATGATTTGGGTGTGATAGGGGTCGCTCCGAACGCTTCACTGGTTTCACTGAGAGCGCTGGACGCGAATGGAAGC
>DATMOV010000063.1:0-10751 GCA_035568055.1 Cytophagaceae bacterium | reverse complement strand
TAAGGTTAGATTACAAAGAGCAAAAATAGTTACATAATATCCTCAAAATTCTATTAAAAGAGAAAAATATTATTAAAACATTGAAATTTAAGACAGATTCTAAAGTATATAAAGAAAATGACCCCCTATTCGCTTTCAATTATAAAGTATGTTTTTCTTACACTGACTAGAATTACTTTTAAGATCAAGACAGAGCGAACAGTTTACAAGTATCAAAAATGCTGGTGAATAAAATCAACAATTACCCCATCACATTTTTTAAAAAGATATGTGATGATGCGCTGATACAAGTCCGGTGACAATGAACGTATATTTTTTTCTTTGTATATTCAATAATTAATATTTAATAGAGCGGGTTATCTTTTCTTAATACATGATACATGCGGCTTCTTTTGCTTCTTAGAATTACTATTTTAATTTTCATCTCTCTTGTTTCGGGAGCTATTTGCCCACTTGTAAAACTACAATCTTGGCAGCCTGAGATCTGTATTACACTGGACGATATCGGTGATGTTGAAAAACCACTGTATTCTCCATTGACACGCGATAGCATGATACGCCAATCCCTGCGTCAGAGGCAGGTCAGAGCCGGAGCTTTTTTTATTGGCAAATATATTGAGTCGGATCGGGGAAAAGAAATACTTCACGCATGGGACAATGATGGCCATCTGATCCTGAATCATACCTATTCCCACCCACATTATGACCAGGATATTGCTTTCAAAGAGTTCAGCGATGATGTTTTAAAATGCGACAACCTCATTAAAGGAGCTAAAAACTATAAAAGGATTTTTCGTTTTCCATACCTGGAGGAAGGAGACACTCAAAAAAAGCGTGATGCGATGAGAGAGTTCCTTAAAAAAAATAATTATCAGAATGGTTATGTTTCCGTGGTAACTACAGACTGGTGGATCGATGCTAAACTGGAAGAACTTTTGGCTGAAGATTCGGAAGCAGATGTAACTCAAATTAAAAATCTTTATCTGACCAACGTAAAAGAGTGCGCCGAGTTTTACCGCACATTGGGCGAGAAAGTTCAGAGTGACTTACCTATGAAGCATGTAATACTGCTACATCATAATTTGCTCAATGCTTTATTCCTTGGCGACCTCATTGATATGCTTCGTCAGAATGGTTGGAAAGTGATTTCGGCCGAAGAAGCTTTTAGCGATCCCATTTATCAACATTCCCCGAATATTTTTCCATCAAATTCATCTTTACTCACATCTATCTCAAAAGAGAGAGGCGTAATCGATGGCGTTGGAGGTAAAACCCTTCCTGAAAATATGGTGTATGATAAGCTTTACAGAAAAAGATTTGGCTTAAGGTGAAATTATTAGAATTGCATTTATTGCGGAACTTAAAGCATGGCTTATCTTGTTATGAGAATGAAATTTGGTATTTTTTAAAATAGCTTAGATAAAATTCTTTTATTCGTTTTTAAAGAATATTTTTACTTGTCATTTACAAAAAACGAAAATGAAATGGCAAAATAATATTTGGTTTAAAAGCTTAAGGCCGTGAACGTAGAATCAATAAAAAACAAGCTGACTGAGTATCAACAACAAGGAAAGAAACTTTTTACGACTTCTTCTTTTCAAACTCACAGTATTGTTCTTCTTCACATAATAAGTAAGATCGATAATACCATTCCCGTATACTTTATTAATACTGGCTATCACTTTCCTGAAACTGTCGTATTCAGGGATGAAATAGCAGCACTTTTAAAATTAAATCTCAGGGATGTGTCATCATTTACTCCCAGAAATATGCAGAAAGACGCGCAGGGGAAATTGCTTTTTACATCAGATCCTGACTTCTGCTGCTACCTGAATAAAGTACAACCTCTGGAGCCAATACTTGCAGAGCACGATGTTTGGATTAATGGGGTAAGAGCTGATCAGAGCTCTGTGAGAAAATCATTTAAGGAAGAAGAATCGGCCCCTCATGGAGTTATTCGTTTCCATCCAATGCTTGACTGGAATACAAAAAGTATAGAGCTTTATATTAAGGAACATAATCTTCCAAGACATCCCCTGGAGGCAAAAGGATATTTCAGCATTGGCTGCGAGCCTTGCACCAGAAAATTTGACCTTGAATGGAATGCCCGTGAAGGACGTTGGTATGGCCTTAAGAAAACAGAGTGTGGTTTGAATACAGATCTAATTAATAAATAATGAATATATTAGTTACCGGAGGCGCAGGCTATGTGGGCGCAGAACTTGTTTACCGCCTTTCAAAATGTGAGAATGTTTCCAAGATTGTCGTATATGATAATCTCACCAGGGACAATTACAATCTATTTATAAGTAACAGCAATAAGATTGGTAATAATAAGGTGAAGTTTGAGATGGGTGATATACTTGATTCCAGAAAGCTTAGGAAACTGCTTAAGGATATTGACATTGTCTATCACCTGGCAGCAAGGGTGGATAATCCTTACTCGAATATTGACTCGCATGTTTTTGAGCAAGTGAATAACTGGGGAACTGCCGAGCTTGTGTACGCGGTAGAAGAATCTTCCAAAGTTTCTAAATTTATTTACCTGAGCAGCACTTCTGTGTACGGATCTTCTAAAAAGACTGTAGACGAGAACTATGCTCCCAACCCCAGAACTTTTTACAGCATCTCTAAAATGAGGGGTGAAGACCATGTGAAGAGGCTTACCGGGAAGATCAACACAAATATTATCCGTTGTGGTAATGTCTATGGTTATAGCCCATGCATTCGTTTTGAATCTGTAATCAACAGATTTATGTTCGATGCCAACTTCAATAGCAGAATATCAATACATGGTTCTGGCAAGCAGTCACGTTCATTTATCAATGTAACAAAACTTGTGGATGCCCTGGTCGAATTGAGCCGGATCGAAATCCCATCTGACATATATAATCTGAGTGACAGAAATCTGGAAATCCTGGATATTGTAGATATTATGAAAGAAATCTATCCCGAACTTGAATTTCTTTTCATTAACCAGCATCTTGAGCTGCGTGAGTTAAAGGTGAATCCGGAAACCAAGTTTTCGAAATACTATAAATTGCCGGAATCAGATTTTAAAAAAGAGCTTATACAATTTAAAGAACGCTTCGCTTTTAATTCATTGCAGACGGTACCACATTAAGCTTTTCTATTATGATCTCAGTACCACCCAGGCATTTTTTTGTGGTTTCTTCTAATCCGGTAATATCTGCTGCATAAATACCTAAGAAGAATAGGTTCTTATTATAATCTTCATATGTTTCCATTAACAAAAGCAGAGCAGTTTTCGTATTAAAGATCAAAAGAAGCTGGCTGGATGATTGCATAGAGTTAATAAAGTTCGGATTTAGCCATAAATTATGGAAACGAAGATTGTTATGAGATTATTAATATTAAGTAATTGAATATTTTATTTTTATATATTTGATTCATGGAAACCGTTCCCGGTACTCAGGCCAAAACAAGGAATCTGAATATACTCTTCACTTTTGGTGTGCTGTTCTTTATGTGGGGGCTTCTTACAGTTCTTAATTTTATTCTGGTAAAACATTTGACGGAAATTTTCCACGTTAACTATTCGCTCTCAACATTAATTAACTTAACTTTTTTCAGTTCCTATCTTATTGTTTCTCTGCCAGCGGGAAGTCTCATTCACAGAGTAGGGTATAAAAAAGGAATTTTCTATGGCTGGATTGCTGCCACAATGGGCTGTTTTTTCATTTTTTTGGCGATATATTTCAGATCATATAATTTATTTCTGGGAGCACTTTTCGTTCTTGCCGGTGGTATTACCGTATTACAGGTAGGGGCAAATCTATATGTAATTTTGCTGGGCGACAGAAATACTGCCGCTAGCAGGCTTACTCTTATTCAGGGCTTTAATTCGCTTGGTACTTTTGCTGCTAATTTTTTAGGCCCGCTCATTTTAATCAGAATGGTAAATCTTCCAGATGAATACCTGAACTCTCTGGATAAGGAAACCCTTTTCCAGCTTGAGTTTGGGTATGTTCATTTCCCTTATCTTTTTCTTGGTATCCTCATGGTGATCTTTGCTGTCTATCTTTGGTTTACATATGTACCTGAAATTGAAACAATACACATTGAGCCGGTGAATAAGATCTCGTCATTGAGGCATCGTCACGTGATGCACTTTTCTCAATTGCGCCTGGGAGCATTTGCAATATTTGCTTACGTAGGAGCCGAGGTGGCTTTGGGTAATTACCTGGAGTATTTTGCAGACCAGAATGTACCCTACTATTGGGGGCTTGCCATGATAGGAAGATTCGTAGGTGCCCTGGTGATGCTCCGGGTTTCGCCCCGGAAAGTAATTGCTTTCTGTGCGGGAATTAATACGGTACTGGTTGCGATCACTATTTTTACTGAAGGTCCTGTTTCACACTTTGCTATTACTTTTGTAGGACTATTTAATTCTATCCTTTTTCCGTCTATATTCGCTCTTGGTGTGAATGGCCTGGGTAGATTTTCTATTGAAGGTTCAGCTGTGCTGATCATGTCAATTGTGGGAGGAGCGGTTATACCATTTCAGGTTGTTAATTTTTCATATGCCTCCGGTCAGGTACCTTTTATACATCATGGGGCATTCATTATTCTGGTTATATGCTATACTTACATCGTTTTATACGGTTTGAAATTTTCCAGATTTGAGAAGGGCCGGAGCAGGGGAGAAGGGCTTGAGTAAAAAGATGAAAATAAAAAGGTTTATATTTTTTATTTGAATCAATTACTTTATAAATTAGATCAGATAAATGAAATGTGTTTTACCACCACAAACCAATTTTTATAATGCTGGAAAACGTTTTAATTAAAGATCATGGCCCGAAAGTAAATTTTATGTACAATAAGAAACTTATCAAAAAGGAAATTGCCCCTGATTTTTTCGGCGTTTTCACAACACAAGATATTAAGCCCGGCGAATTAATTTTTACAAAGTGGAATGACAGTTGTACAAAGCTCAGCAGAAACCAGGTTAAGAGTTTGCCAGAGCCTTATAAAACAACTTTCGAAAAATATGCCACCGAAATAGAAGAATACACCTATGTGGGGCCTTATGAAAATGAAGATGTTCATCATCAGATAGATTATTTTATCAATCACTGCTGTGATCCTAATTGCTGGATGATCAATGATGAAGATGTCGCGGCCAGAAGAGAGATTAAAGCAGGTGAACAGGTTTCGATCGATTATGCCACTTTTGTAGTGCATGAATTTACCAGTTCAAAAATTGAGAAGTGCCTGTGCGGAGCAAAGAATTGCCGGGGAAAACTTGGCAATAATGATTGGTGGAAACTTCGAAATGAGTACCGTGGCCATTATATTAAATGGATCCAGGGAAAAATTGACCGTAAAGAGCAACTGGAAGCTGTTAAAGTTGCCAAATAGTAACTTTTAATTTATATAGCCTGCTGAGAGAGGACAAGTTTAGGTTTATTAGGAATTTTTATTTGAAAAATAGATCCTATTCCTTCAGTAGAACTTACTAATATTTCCCCTCCAACTTTATTTAACGCTTCTTTTACAATATAAAGACCAAAACCGGTACCTGTATTCTGCGCAGTTCCTCTATAAAACATATTGAAAATATTGGGGGAACAATCATTGTCCATTCCTATTCCATTATCTTCAATTGATAAATTCACATAGTCATGAGAGACTTTAATTTTGATGGAAATATATTTATAGTCCTCACTTTCTTTCTGATATTTAATGGCGTTAGAGATAAGATTGCTTATGATTAATCTTATTCTGAACTCATCACCAATAAATATTTTTTCCTGTTCTATGTTTACCTTTATATTTATACTGGAAACTTCATAATTGTTCTTATAAATATCAAGAATATCTGAAATAAGATTTTGAAAGTTTACTTCTCGCGTGTCTTTGTCAGCGCTATTGTTTTTATGATAATTAACAATATTTTTTATCAAGGCTTCCAAATTATAGGCACATCCCTGAATCATATCAAAATATTTTTCGGAAGAGTTTGTGATGGTTTTATTATTATCAGTTCTCGCTATTTTAAGGATTCCAAGTATGGTTGATAGAGGAGCTTTTAATTCATGCGAGGCGCTATATACAAAGCGGCTTAACTCATCATTCGATTTCTTTAGCTCTCGGTTTCTTTCTAGTAGTTTTTTTCTGGTTTTAAAGAGTTCAAAACCATTTTCAATGGTCATTTTAAGATCATGTTCATCCCATGGCTTTCTGATATACCGGAAGACCTGGCCTTTATTGATTGCATCGATGACAGATTCAACATCGGTATAAGCTGTTAAAAGAATTCTTACAGGATCAGGATAAGTATGGAGGATAGATTCGAAGAACTGAACTCCTGAGAAGCCTGGCATTCTTTGATCTGTAATAATTATCTCAACTTCGGTTTCTTTTAATATTTTTAAGCCGGCTTCCGCAGAATCTGCCAGATAAATATTGAACTCTTTTCTGAAAAGAGCCTTAAAAGCACTTAAGTTATTCTTTTCATCATCAATGTATAATATATTTATTGGCATAAATTGTTATTTCATCGATATAAAGATATTATTTTTTTTGAAATTTAGGCAAAATAATTGTGAATTCAGTGCCCATCCCTGGCTGAGATTCAACTTTAATCTGTCCTTGATGCATTTCAATAATGTTAAAAGCTATTGATAAACCCAATCCTACACCCTGGCCTACATCTTTTGTAGTAAAGAAAGGTTCAAATATTTTGTTTTTAACTGCTTCAGGGATTCCTACACCATTGTCTTTTATTTTAATGATGACTTGGCTTTGTTCCTCAATAGTAGTAATAATAATAATTCCCTGGCCATTAATTCCTGATGATACCGCATGAATAGCATTATTAAGAATATTCATGAAAACCTGGTTTAACTTACCCGGATAACATTCAATCTTTGAGATATTACCAAATTCCTTGATGATATTAATATTCCTTCCATAAATATCGCTTTTCAATATAGCAAGGGTTGAGCTTATACCTTCATTCAAATCGGCCATCTTCAGATCAAGCTCATCGAGCCTTGAAAAGTTTCTCAGGCCTTTCACAATTTCAGCTGTTCTTGTCGCGCCTTCATCAATTCCATTAATTAAAGTATTGATCTCTTCTTTTATATAATCAATATCAATTTGTTTTTTCAACACTCTTATTTCCTGTAGTTTATTGCTAAGGTCACCTTCCATGCTTACCTCTTCAAACTTGTCGAGCAATTTAATAATATCGTCAATATCTCTTTTCAAAGGTTTTACACTGGAAGTGACAAAGTTTATGGGGTTGTTTATTTCATGAGCAATTCCAGCGGTTAGTTGGCCGAGAGAGGCCATCTTTTCAGCATCAACTAATTTTGATTGTGTTTCTTTAAGATTTTTGAGTGTTGCATTCAGATTTGTATTAGATTTTTGTAACTCTTCAGTTCGTTCCGTAACTTTTATATCCAGGATTATATTCTGCTGTTTTATTATTCTTTCATTTTCTTTAAGCACCTGAAGCGCTTCAGCCTGGGAATCTTCCTTTTCTTTTTTGAGAATATTAATTCTATCGGCAAGAGCGAAAGAAAGAAGCATAATTTCCAGAGATGAGCCTATTTGTAAACAGTAATAGGTAAAAGTGTTATAGGGTAGAACGCCGACATTTTTTAAAACATGTATGAACACTCCACCTAAAAATAATGACCAACCCAAGAGAAAGAACTTAGCTGGCCTGTATCCTTTTTGGGAGATTTTATATGCCAGAAATAGAATATAAAAAGAGATACCGAGGGAATTTACTTGCAAAATCTGAAAGCTTATATTGTACAAGCCTATGATTGAAAGTGTAATGCATATAAAATAAAGTACGATGAAAATGAAAAGCCCTTTATCAAGAGAAGGAATAAACTTTTTGGTCTGTAAAAAATTTCTCAGAAAGCTGATTGCACCGAATCCTGAAAGAGCTGGCACGATAAAGACACTTTGTGTCGCTAACCATGGAAAATCGGGCCAGATATATTTATAGGTATACCCCTGAAGACTGGCCTGAACAAGACCTACAAAGAAGATATATATCACATAATATAAGTAACTCTTATCTCTCACTGTTAAATAGATGAAAAAATTGTAAAAAATCATTACCAGGATTATTCCGAAATAAATTCCGGAAATTAAATCTTTAGTAAATATTGATTCGAATATTGATTCTGGCAGGCCGAGGGAAAGGGGTACCTGAATTTCTTCGCCACTTCTGATCTTGAGTAGAAAAGTGTACGTTTGATTTTTTTGGATATTGAGCTTAAATAGGAAATTCTGATGGTTATATTTACGTTCTTTAAAAGGTAGATGTTCTCCTCTCTTTTCTACGAGATATTTTCCATCAGGCAGGATTGTGTAAAATTCCACATCATCCATGGTTGGTTGTGCAAGTTCCAAAAGCAGTTCATTCGAACTGCTGATGTTTTTTATCTGAAATTTTATCCAGAAGTAGGATGATGAAACTCCCAGATTAGGAACCATTTGAGTGCTGGGCTTGAAATTTATGGAAGATAAAACATCACTAACCGAAAGTTTACCTGATGGATCTTCCAGGATCATTATTGAATTTCCAATGTCTCTTCTTGAGCTTATGCTGTCAGAGAACGTAATAACATTTCCCAGGGAATTATTGGTACCGACAAGCAGGAGAAGGGAATAAATACAAAATATTCTAATAAGTTTCATGCCTGTGCGAATTACTGTTTATTAATATTAAAGAATTAATATCAAAGAATTATTATTTATCAAGCGTTAAATTATATTCAACTTCTATTTCTCCTTTATTTCCGTCTTCCATTCTGGATTGTCGCGGATTTTTTCGTAGCTCAAAAATAACCTGTCGTTCATGATTTTCTGCATTATCCAAGATTATCAGGTCATGTATCATTACCGCGGTGGCAATTAAATCTGACTTCGGGTAATAAAAAGTACCTTCTTTGCCTAAGGATTTTTCTACGACGAATCCTACCTTTCCCACCATAGGCACTGTAACCGGTGCGCATAAAGCGAACAAAGAGCTTAACTTAATCTGTGTAGTGACGGATATGCCGGCTCTCATCAATAATTTGCTTATTCCCATTCCTGCTACTTCTCTGGAATTCCAAAGACCGCACAGTTCGCCTGTGCCTTTAATTGCTTTTGTTTTTACTCTGTCATGGATACTATTGTCTAATTCACTAATAGCATCTTCAATAGGCAATGGTTGTGTTCCTCCCGCAACATGCACTCTTATCCCACCTACAACTTTTTGCCCATCCAAAGTTTCAGCTAATAAGACATAAGAGTCTGGATTATAAAACCAACTTTTGTTTGCTGTAGTGATTTCTGTTATTCCGTAAATCTTTAAAACATTCATATGCCCTTCCATGAATCTCTCACAAGAATCTTCATCATCGATGGCCCTGAATATTTTTATGCGGAAACTATGCACAATTTGCTTTATTATTTTGAATAAGTACTTGATTTACCGGTCGTCTTATTGATGCCTTTCCAGGCTTATCGGTAATGAATAACCTAAAAAGAAATATTCCTTTTTGTGCTGAGTTGAATGAAAATAACTTTGTAAATTCATCATTCATATTTTTTAGCTCATTTATTTCAGAATCTGATAATCCATTTCCATTGCCTTCCGTTAATCGGGCGAACAAAAAATTAATGGCACAGAAAGGTTGCAGCGCAATGTTTTGCCTACAGGAATGAAGCCAGACTCTTTCTAAAGCTCTTCCGACGGAATAAAAATTTATCGGGCTCAGGTTTGAAGCTGTAATTAATCCAAGTGCAGAAGCTGACGAGATACTCTTTTTTGGCAGTTCTTCAAATGCAGTGCCACCGCCCCAATCTTTAAGAAGTTTAAGCACTGGCCAGTGCTTAGTCATCTGATATCCTAAAGATGCTGAATTATTCGGTGCAAGAGAAGCTATAGAGATCCCGTCTTTATTTTTTTTAACTTCTTGCTCCGTCCACCTGATTTGATTCATAAAATCAGAATGCATTTCATCATGCATCA
Organism: Cytophagaceae bacterium; assembly: GCA_035568055.1. Lineage (GTDB taxonomy): Bacteria > Bacteroidota > Bacteroidia > Cytophagales > Cytophagaceae > DATMOV01. The sequence continues at coordinate 742 of DATMOV010000063.1, read as the reverse complement.
TCCTTATCCGTTCCGATTTCCCAACCATTTCTGCCAATGCCTGAATTTCTTTTTCCGAATCAAGGATCAACAGATCTACTCCCTGGAAAGTCTGGGATAAGGCTTGAAATTCAGCAATGATATTTTTAGGAATAAGTTTTCTCTGGCTGATATTTCTATTAGTAACCCTGTTTTCTATATTGTTTACCAGGTAATCATAATGATGCGAAGAAGCATTGGATTTATAGCTTTTCTTAAAAAATCTGAATACGGAAACCAATTTCTTATCAGCTGATGGAAATTTTTCTTCCACTACTTCAAGATTCAACTCGTGGGCTTTAAGGATAAGGTTTTCTGCAGCGGATCCTAAAGCCATGTAGGAGGCCATGTTATTGAAGTCCAGAAATTCAGAACTCCTTGGACTGAGAAACAAATAAAGATTTTTGCAATTATAGAACCATTTCCACGGCTGACTATTTCCAAAGGAAGGAGCTTTAATCGCTGTTTCAATAAGTTTCTTTAAAGTTTTTTTGTCAATTTCAATCTGATCCTGCTGCGTTTGAATTTTAGCTGTTAAATCAAGGATTTCCTGATTCTTTAAGAAAGTTTCCTTTTGAAGATTGCCAATAATTAAAGCAGAGATTTTTTTCTTATCAGCGATAAGTTCTTCCACATCAACAAAGTATCTCCCTGATTCACGAAATTGGTTTAAAAGTATCCTTCTACAAACATCTGCAGTAACCCCACCTCCGAGAACCACAGC
>DATMOV010000062.1:0-5762 GCA_035568055.1 Cytophagaceae bacterium | reverse complement strand
TTGTTGATCCCAAGAAAAGAAATTTCCTTGCCTATAAAGACGCTTCTCTCTTCAAGCCCAACCGCAAAGAACTCAAAGAAGGACTGAAGCTCGACAACAACCTGAATGAGCTTCCTGAAATACTGAAAGCCGTCAGAGAATTGAAATCCGCCTTAAAATCAAAAGCCATTCTCATCACCCTTTCTGAAAAAGGAGTTTTTATTGAGCAGGATAAAGAGCAGCATCTGATCCCCGCGCATACCAGGGAGATCAGTGATGTATCAGGTGCAGGTGATACAGTAATTTCTATTGCGGCTTTATGCTATGCATTGCAGCTTGCCCCAAAATTACTTGCTTCGCTCTCCAACCTTGGTGGTGGAATTGTATGTGAGCATGTGGGTGTTGTTCCCATTAATAAAAATATACTTTTAAAGGAAGCGAGAAAACTCAAGCTTTTTGAAGATGTCCTTTGAAAATCTCAATAAGCTTTTATATACCAGCAAATCTGCTGCCTACACCCTGCTCAGGATTTTTAGCATTTCTTTTTCTATAGCATCAGTTGCTGTGCTTATTTATGCTTATGGCTTCTACCATGAGCTGGAAGAGCTAAAAGATCTTTTTTTTATCCTTAATTTTCTGTTTGGCACCTATGTGATCAACTATCTGGTAAGGCTGCTCTATTCTTTTCACCGCATTGAGTTTCTAAACCGCAACTGGTTTGAGGGTGTGTTGATGGTGATCATTATCTTCAATATGGTATTCCTTCATTTTTTCGAAATAAGGCCGGTGCATGAAGCTTACCAGATGCTGATCACCAATTATTTTTTTGTACTGATTGTTTTTGAATTCATCAAAATCAGCACAAAAATAAATAAGATCAGGCTTGAGCCCGCTACCACTTTTATTGCAAGCTTTGTTATACTGATAGGCATGGGAACCTTGCTCCTGATGTTGCCGGCTTCAACAGTGGGAACGGGTAGCATGCCTTTCATTGACGCTCTCTTTACATCGACCAGTGCAAGCTGCGTCACCGGACTTATAGTGGTGGACACAGGAACTTATTTTACTTTCAAAGGACACTTCATACTTCTTTGCCTGATTCAGATGGGCGGACTTGGCATCATCACTTTCGCTACTTTTTTCTCAAGCTTCTTTGCTAAGGGAACCGGCATCAAACATCAATCGATGATGCAGAATCTTTTCAGCAGTGAATCATTACTTTCCGCTCAGGGTCTGTTCAAGCAAATAATTGTTATCACACTTCTGATTGAAGGGATCTTTGCAGTAGCTATTTATTTCACCTGGGGCAACGAAGTTTATTTTGAAAACCTCGGACAAAAAATTTTCTATTCAGTGTTTCATTCTGTTTCCGCTTTCTGTAACGCGGGCTTCAGCCTTTTTACAGATGGGCTATACGCTCCTGAGGTAAGAAAAGCATATATGCTACACCTGGCGGTTGCATTTACAATTATTTTCGGGGGACTTGGATTCCCTGTAATTGAAGATATCTTTTCTCTGAAAAATCTTCGCGACCGCCTTGCTTTCCCATGGAAAGACTGGAAGCTTTCATCAAAGGTGGCCATTTATACTTCCGCAGCTCTTATTGTTTTTGGAATGGTCGCATTTTTTTTGTTGGAAAAAAACAACACGTTAAACGAAATGAATTTCATGGAACGTGTTATCACCAGTTTCTTTCAATCTGTAACAACCAGAACCGCCGGTTACAATACTGTTGATTTCACAAAGCTTACAGAACCAATTATTATTGTCATGATTTTCCTGATGTTTATTGGTGGCTCCTCTGCCTCCACGGCAGGAGGTATCAAGACTTCCACATTTTACATTATTGTAGTTTCGGCAATCGCTACCATAAGAGAAAGATTAAGAGTGGAAATAGGACACAGAACTATACCCAACGACTTAATCTTTAAAGCTTATTCACTTTTCGCCTTCGCGGTGACATTCAATTTTATCGCAGTGTTTCTTCTCACCATCACAGAACAGGGTGCAGGATTTCTTAACATTACTTTTGAACAGATCTCCGCTTTCGGTACAGTCGGGCTCAGCACAGGTCTTACTCCTAAATTATCTGTAGCTGGCAAGATCATCATTATCACTTCGATGTTTGTTGGCCGTGTTGGCCTTCTGACTTTAGCCCTGACTTTAAGCCGCAGGGTAGTAACTACTTCTTACAGGTATCCGAATGCACATATTATGATTGGATGATTTTTAGTACTGAGTGCAGGTAAAAATATTTTTGATGCAAGTATTGGCAGGAGAGGACATCATGGTCTTCAACATAAGGAATATCGCGTCATTGCGAGGCAGATGACTGTTAACCAGAAAGAAAAAGTAGCAGCTAAATATGGAAGTATGTTAATGAAATGCCGAAGCAATCCGGTAGATCAATGTGCTTAACCACCGGATTGCTTCGGCATTTCATTTAGAAAAAGTGTCGCAAAATGATTCTTACTGCTTTACTTTAAACTAATAGTCATTTGCCTCGCAGCAATGACGCAATATTCGAACTTCTTCAATCCTTAACTTGACTGCTATGGTTGTGGACACTGCCAAGGCACTGAGCACAAAACACTATACACTATATTCTTTAACCGCATCCACAAAACACCTCACCTTGTCTTTATCAGTATCGGGATACACACCGTGGCCGAGATTGGCTATGTATTTTTGAGTTCCGAATTCTGAGATCATTTTATGGGTGTGTTTTTTGATCTCCGCGAATGACGTATAAAGAATGCATGGGTCAAGGTTACCTTGCAGGGTTTTGTCCGGGCCTATCATCTTGCGTGATTCTTTTATGTCCATGTTCCAGTCAAGTCCGATAGTTCTGCAATTGAGCCTTCCCATTTCTTCGCGTGCGAAAAATGCGCCCTTGGCAAAAACTGTTACCGGCACTTCTGTAACGGCATCGCAGATCTGTGAAATATATTTTAATGAAAATTCTCTATACTGCTCCGGCGAAAGAATGCCGGCCCATGAATCAAATATCTGGAGCATATCAGCGCCGGCTTGTACCTGCAATTTGAGATAAGCAATCGTTACATCTGTAATTTTCTGTAAAAGAAGATGCGCTGCGATGGGATCAGAATAAAGCATTTTTCTTGCTTTAGAGAAAGTTTTTGAGCCGCTTCCTTCGACCATATAAGAAAGAAGAGTCCATGGGGCACCTGCAAAACCGATCAATGGCACTCTGCCTGCCAGTTCTTTCTTCACAATCCTGATTGCTTCCGGAACATATTGCAGACCTTCCGCGGCTTCTATTCCACGGAGCGCTTTTATATCTTCAATATTTTGTATAGTCTTTCTGAATATTGGCCCTTTCACCTCTATCATCTCATAAGTAAGCCCCATTGCTTCCGGCACTACGAGGATATCAGAAAATATGATGGCGGCATCTACGCCAAGAATATCAACAGGCTGAATAGTTACTTCAGCAGCCAGTGCCGGTGTCGTTACAAGTTCTTTGAAGCCACTGAGACGCTCTCTTAGCGCTCTGTATTCCGGAAGTATTCTGCCTGCCTGACGCATAAGCCATACGGGCACTCTTTCAGTTTTTTCGCCTCTTGCCGCACGTAAGATCAAATCATTCTTTAATTGCATGGCGCAAAGATAAAGAAATCAGAAAGAGATCAGTAATTTTCTATATATCATTTAAAACGTATGCAGGTTTTGAGATAAGCTACTCTCAATATTGTGGTCTATGGACTATTGACTGTCAACTATATTAAATTCCCAGCAAAGCCGCGCCCAGCACACCTGCAGAATCTCCGCATTTATTCCTCACAATAGGAGTTACCAGGTCATCATTAAAAACAAAATCTCTTACTCTGCTCACTCCAATGGTATAAAGCTCATCAATATTGGAAAGACCGCCGCCCAGAATAATAATATCCGGATCAAGAATGGTGATAAGATTTGAAAAGGCCTTACCGAAATAAACAAAAAAATCAGACATTATAAGTTTTGCCTGACTTTCGCCGAGCCTGTATCTTTTAACGATCTCATTCATGGTGAGCCTCTCCTGGAACATTTCGAAATACTTATTCTCTACCCCACTTCCAGATATAAATGTTTCTATGCATCCTATTTTCCCGCAATAGCATTTGGGGCCAACAGAACCGATAATAGAATGTCCCCATTCACCAGCTATGGATTGCAAACCTGATATGAGCTTACCTTCTACTACATAACCTCCGCCAATACCTGTACCCATGATAGCCCCGAAAACTCTTTTCTTTCCTCTTCCGGCTCCCAGGTTAGCTTCAGCGACGGCAAAACAGTTTGAATCATTCTGCCTTGAGATTTTGCGGCCAAGTTTTGCTTCCAGATCATCCATAAACGGCTTCCCATTCATTTCCAGGATGTTGGAATTTTTCATCAGGCCGGTTTTCTTCGTCGTTGAACCTGGTGTTCCGATGCCGAAAGTGTGGGGTTTATCTTCGATCTTGGATGACATTTCTCTGTAAAGCTCATTTAAATTATCAATCAGCCCCATATAATCATGTTTGGTAGGTACTCTTTTTCTGAAAATTTCATTCAGGTCATTATCCATTATAATCCCCTCTGTTTTGGTCCCTCCCAGATCTATTCCCAACTTAAACTGTTTGATTTTTGGTCTCATATATATTTATAGATCATAAATTTATATTTTTTTTAATATTAATTCAGCGAAGCTGGATTCTTTTTAACGACAGCACTCTTACGCTTTAAATTAATTGCGATTTAAATCCTATAAAAGGAAGTGAATTAATGTAAAGACCTCATTTTTTGTACAAGCAATTTTTTTCATTCCTCCCGTCTCTCTTTTATAGATTTAAGTTCAATTGGCTTATAAATAGAATTTTGCAAAAAAATATTAATATAATAACATCAATTTAACAACAAAAAATTGCATGGAAAGAATTCTATACTTAGACATTATATTGTGTTCGATATAAAAAAATAGTAGTTTTAGACGATTTTCATTAAAAAAGTAGCGAAAAATAATATACGATAACATGGCAGGAATTTCACCAACCACAAGCGCACATTCAAATATAGTACTTGATCCGAATAAAAGTTATACTGCACCTCTTACGATTGTAACAGCCTTGTTTTTTATGTGGGGGTTTATCACCTGTCTGAATGATATATTAATTCCTCATTTAAAGAAAGTATTTATGCTTACTTATGTGGAAGCTATGCTTATTCAATTCACATTCTTTGGTGCATACTTTATCATGTCTTTACCTTCCGGATGGATTATATCTAAAATTGGTTATAAAAATGGAATCATAGTAGGTTTAATAATTGCCGGTTTGGGATGTTTAATGTTTTATCCTGCGGCGGATACAAAAATGTATGGTTTCTTTTTAAGTGCGTTATTTATTCTGGCTTCAGGAATCACTTTATTACAGGTAGCAGCGAATCCTTATGTTGCTATTCTTGGTAAACCCGAAACTTCTTCAAGCAGGCTTAATCTAACTCAAGCCTTCAATTCCCTTGGAACAACCATTGCTCCTAAATTTGGTGCTCTATTGATATTTACTGGTGCTACCCTCACAGCTGCCCAGTTAAGTAAACTTAATCCAGGGCAAATACTAGAGTACAATTTAACACAAGCAAATGCCGTTAAACTACCATATCTTGGTTTAGCCCTGGCACTTTTCTTGTTAGCCTTATTTATCAAAATATCAAATCTTCCATCTATTCATGAGGACCCAACAACTGAAAAAGCTGTAGGCTCTTTTGGAGGAGCGCTATCAAACAAACACCTCTTATTA
>DATMOV010000061.1:0-2274 GCA_035568055.1 Cytophagaceae bacterium | reverse complement strand
CTTGTACAGTTTCATTGGCATCTGCGGGGCGAATTACCGTTAGATTTGGAATAGCACGAAGGGAGACCAGCTGTTCAACAGGTTGATGAGTAGTACCATCTTCCCCGAGGCCAATGCTATCATGGGTGAAGATGAAAATTGTCCTGATTTTCATAATAGCGGCAAGACGAATGGGAGGTCTCATATAATCTGAGAAGATAAGAAATGTCGCGCCGTAAGGAATAAAACCATTGGTTAATACTATCCCATTTAGAACAGCCCCCATCGCATGTTCTCTGATGCCGAAATGAAAATTGCGCCCTTTCCGGTTATCCGGTGTAAATGATTCGTAGTTGGTTAGCTCTGTATCAGTTGAAGGAGAAAGATCTGCTGAACCGCCAAGAAGGTTAGGCAGCTTCCCGGCAAGGGCATTGAGCACTTTTCCTGATGCTTTACGCGTGGCAATTTTTTGATCGCCGGCTTTGAAAACCGGAAGTTGTTCTTTCCAGCCCATGGGTAAATTACCGCTGCTCAGCAACTCATATTCATACGCCAGCTCAGGATATTTTTCTTTGTAATTATTATAAAGTTCGTTCCAGTCTTTTTCTTTTTGAATACCTTTTCTACCTTTTTCCCGGTAAAAATTCAGCACTTCATCGGATACTTCAAATGATCTTTCCGGATCCATGCCAAAAAAATCTTTCACGAGTTTTACTTCTGCCTCGCCCAGAGGGGAACCGTGAGCACCTGCTGTATCTGCTTTATTCGGACTCCCGTAAGCAATATGAGTGCGTACTTTAATGAGTGAAGGTTTTTGCTTTTCTTCTTTAGCATTTTTAACTGCGTTTGATAAAGCGATTATGTCGTTCCCATCCACCATTGTCTGCACATGCCAGCCATACGCCTCAAATCGTTCAGCCACATCTTCAGTAAATGCGATTCCTGTATTGCCTTCTATAGATATATGGTTGTCGTCATACAGGTAAATCAGGTTGCCTAATTGCAGGTGGCCTGCCAGGGAGGCGGCCTCAGAAGTTATTCCTTCCATGATATCACCATCACTGCAAATCACAAATATGTTATAATTAAAAAGCTCAAAATCCGGTTTGTTATATCGCGCAGCCAGATGATATTGTGCAATGGCAAAACCAACAGCATTGGCAAAGCCCTGTCCTAATGGACCGGTAGTCACTTCTATCCCCATTGTTAAACCATATTCAGGGTGCCCCGCAGTCTTACTATCGAGTTGACGAAAACTTTTGAGATCGTTCAGGCTAAGATCATATCCGGTAAGATAAAGGAAACAATATTGCAGCATGCTGCCATGGCCTGCGGATAAGATAAACCGGTCTCTATTCGCCCAATAAGGGTTCCGGGGATTGTAATTCATGCTGTCAGCCCAAAGTACGTGTCCCATTGGCGCGGCCCCCATGGGCATACCCGGATGCCCCGAATTAGCTTTTTGAACCGAATCAGCAGATAATACTCTAACAGTATTAATGGCCTCTTGCTCTATAGTATGCGTTTTTATGCTCATAAATTTCAGATCTGCAAAAGATGTATTGATAGCACTATGCTTCTCCGCCAAATGAATGATATTCCTTCATTGTTGCTTTTTTTGTTTATAACTCGAAAAGTACCTAAGGGTTTATAAACTAAATATTTTGTTTCATGCTTTGAGGTGCAGGCTTATCTAAAAAGCACTTGCCTTAGAGATCATTTTAAAGTGATCAGCTATTTCCCCTTTTTACTTTGTTGTATCCAGGCCTTGGATTTATTCTGATGCTGTCATCTTGATGTGGAGCTATTGTACTTATTGCAGCAGCATTTTGCAAAGCCAGTTAGTCGGCTAAAATAGGTAGTTTATTTGATATGCAGGAAAGGCAAATAAAAAATGTAAATCATTAAAAATGAATTACTTACCGTCGAGGTGCAGTACCTTGTGCACAAGTTCGAATCATTTTTTGGAAGATTTAAGGGAAATTAAAGATTTTGTTGGCGAAGGGTGAAAAGAAAGAAAAAACACAAAGCGAGAAAGAAAAGAAGTGTGCCTCTCTCTCTGTTTTCTTCGCTCTATAATTCAGTGCAGTGTATTGTAGATTAAGAATAAACTATATAGACTCATCTGTCGTATAAATATGCAAATAGGTTCAATATTGCCATAATAATTGACCTAAAATAAGGATATCAGCTTCTTTTTGTCTTTTTATGGGTTAAATTTTAGGTCTAATTAGCCTATTGTAGTAAAATCAACCCAAATTAAAATTTAAAGAGTAAAATTTCAAAAGTCTTTAT
>DATMOV010000060.1:0-4599 GCA_035568055.1 Cytophagaceae bacterium | reverse complement strand
TGTCTTTCTTAACTTCTTCTGTTTTTACAGGTTCAGGTTTTTTTTCAGCGCCATTATTAGAAGCCGGCACAGGCTGGTTAAGCAATGGTTTGTAATCAGTACCTTTTTCCCCAATGATGGCAAGGATGCCATCTACTGATACTGCTTCGCCTTCTTTAACTCCAATATACAATAAGGTTCCGTCTTCATAAGATTCAAGTTCCATAGTAGCTTTGTCGGTAGCGACTTCCGCTAACAGCTCACCGGATTTTACAGTGTCACCTACTTTTTTATGCCAGGCAACTATTGTTCCTTCTGTCATGGTATCACTCATCTTTGGCATTCTTACCACTTCAGCCTTGATGTTTGATGTATCGGTTTTTGTATTTGATTCTGCAACGGCTTCCTTAGTTGGTGCAGGCTTACTTTCTTCTTTTGTATTTCCAGAGCCGTTTGTCGAAGCTGGTTTAGAACCTGATTGCAGGTCTTTCAGCAGGCTATCAATATTTTCACCGTCTTTGCCAATGATTGCCATAACGCCATCAACAGGTACTGATTCTTTTTCTTTTGGGCCAATATATAAAAGGGTGCCATTTTCATAAGACTCAAGCTCCATAGTAGCCTTATCTGTCTCCACTTCCGCCAGCACATCGCCGGATTTCACTTTGTCTCCAACTTTCTTATGCCATGCAGCAATGACACCTTCTGTCATTGTATCACTCATCTTAGGCATTTTAATTACTTCAGCCATGTATTCTGTTTATTAGTAAATAATGAACTCCAAAAATATAGTTTATTATATGATTATTCAAGCAAAGATAACTCAAATTACGAAAATATTGGCATCGGCCCCGAAAGGACGTTGTCAGCTCTCACCAAGGCCTGTCCACTGACAGGCCAACCAGCATTATGCATCTTTTCGCTTTCAGACAATTTAGAATTTACCTACATTCTTTCTATACCAGATCAGGTAGGTGATAAAAAAGGGAATCCATATAAGGTCGTTAAAAACATTGATCCACATGGTTTTCAATGGTACCGCCCCAAGGTAAACATGATAAACCCAGCCTACAGGGCCAAGAACTTTTCCCATTAGTCCTATAATTACCAATTGAGGATATTTGCGGGGATCTCTCGCTACTACCCAATATCCATAGCCATATACGCCAACAAACATCCCTATTCCACTCATTAAAAATGGATAATTAAGGGGAGCAATTTCGCAGTATTGAAAAGGAAGGCCAGGATAAAAAATAATGACTATACCCCAGAAAATATTATAGATAGCAGCACAAGTAAAAAAGGCGCGGTAGAACTTTTCGCTAAGCACTTAAAACAATAAAATTATGCAACCGAAACTTCTTCTTCTTTTTTCAGTATAGCAGCAACAGGCTCTTCCATACTGAATTTTTTAAGCATGTGATAGTGCGATTTTAAAGCACCAAAGAATGTTTTATTCTCTATATATGGAACATTGAACTCCTCCGCTGTTGTTTTTACAATCTCCGAGATCTGCGGATAATGAACATGAGAAACTTTAGGAAAAAGATGATGTTCCACCTGCATATTAAGTCCACCGCAAAGGAATGTTGCCATGAAGCTTTTTCTGGAAAAATTAGCGGTAGTTCTCATCTGATGCACTGCCCATGCTTCCTCGATATTCCCATCAGTGTTTGTATTAGGAAAATCAGTGCCTTCCACCACGTGGGCTAATTGAAAGACAAGCCCTAAAACCAATCCTTCAGCGAAGTGCATGGATATAAAACCTATAATAAACTGCCACCAGGTCACATGAGTAAGTACGATCAGAGGCAAAACAATAAATAAAGTATAATATACTGCCTTAAAGAAAAACAGTTCGAAGATTTCAGATTTGGAATGTTTGGAGTTATCATAATTACCTATTCTCTTCTGGAAAAATTTCTGATAATCTTTTTTGAAAACCCAGGAAAGACTGGCAAGCCCGTATAACGCAAAAGCGTAAAAGTGCTGATACTTCTGAATTTTATTGCGTTTTTCTTCAGGCGATAAACGAATAAGTCCGGGAGCTATCTCTATATCCTCATCATGCCCCGGAATATTTGTATAAGTGTGATGCACCACGTTGTGGGTAATATTCCAGACAAAAGCGTTAGCGCCGATAACATTGAACAGGTAGCCCAGCACTTTGTTGACATTCGGATTGGAAGAATATGAGCCGTGAATGGCATCGTGACAAATATTAAAGCCGATAAAGGCCGCAAACATGCCTAACAATACTGAAAAGCCCCACATAGCCATGATGCCAAAATGATTTGACATGATCAAAGCATAAAATACAAGCAAACCACCCAGGTAAAAAGCAGTTTTAAAATACATCAGAGCATTGGCATTTTTAGAAAGATTCTTCTCTTTAAAATATGCGTCGACACGCATTTTAACAGTAGCAAAAAACTCTGACTTCTGTTTATCAATAAACCGAATTTTTGACATCAGCTATGAATTATGAATGAAACAATGTAAAATCACTATTGCGAATTTAAGAAATATACCGGATTTTCCTCAAATAAAGGCTTGTTTTCATTCAGGAAAATGCTCCAAAATGAGTCAAATCATTGAACTTCAATAAAGAATACATGGAGCCTGTATATTGAAGTTCATACAGGCATAAATTATGATGGGCAAAATAATTCATACAGGCCAGTTCATAGTTAAATATGGTGCTTAGCAAAATTCTCATGGCTCTTCCATGCATGCAAATAAGAATTATATCTTCATCAGGCCTTGAAAGTATAATGTCCAGTCCCTTCAAAATCCTCAGTTGTACCTGCTTCGGGCTTTCCCCCCCTTTGATACATGCGTCGGTATTGCCTCTCTCCCATTCAGCGAGCATTCTATGGTATTCACTGTCATCGGCCGCGACAACGATCTTCCCATCTTTATCTCCCCAGCTTATTTCATTAAATTCTTTAAACGCTTCAACAGGAATTCCCAAATCAATAAATCCCTGAACGGATTGAGTTGTACGTTTCAGAGCCGATGTATAGATCTTTTTAAAAGGCACATCCTGGTACATTTCAAAAAATAAGCGAGCCTGATTCCTCCCGGTATCATTGAGATCGGTATCAACACCGCTTCCCTGCACGATGCCTTTGAGGTTATAATCCGTCTGTCCGTGGCGGATCAGGAAAATTCTTTTGATTGCCATTTAATGATTGGGTTGTGCACAAAAAGATATATCATCCATTACAAAATCTTCCATGTACTGATAGTAGTAAATACTGACTATGCAGACAGAAATTTTTTCCCTTTTTCTTTTACTCGTCCATGTATAACGAATCTCTTCCCAATCACCGGGAGAAGATTTCAGGCGGTAGCTATTGGCTATAGGCTTATCATCAATTATTATTTGAAGTTCAGGAGGACTTCCAATACTTGTTCTGCTCATCCAAACTGAAAATGAATAATCAGTATTTTTTTTTACATGAGAAACTTCTGAACACCAGATCTTACTTCTATCGGAGTATCGGTATATTTTAGAATCTACAACCATATATTTTCCTTCTCCGGAAGTATGGTCACCGTGAGCGGGTGAAATAAAATTTTTATTCAGGGCATTGACATTGGTGGTAATAGTATATTTGCCGTGATCAATATAATCTGTAACGTATTGATATTCGCTGGAGAAACCTGTGTTCCCTGATTCGAAATTTCCATTGGTGATAAGGTTTTTACAATGACCCTTCTGTAGAGAAACAGAATCTTTCAACGCCTGTGCACGGCATCGCTGTGTGAAGCCGGAATAAAGGGTCAGCAGCATTATGAGGCCAGGTGTGCTAAAATTGAAATTAAATTTTGCATCAGCAAAAGTTTGACGGGCAAAGGAACAACGATCGCTATTTTTTTGCTTAATCATTTTATCCTACTTTTGTGATCATTTAAGAATCAAAATTAATGATAAATCCGCGAATAAAAGTCCAGGATCTGAATAAACTTAGTCAGAACACCATGGTAACCCATCTTGGGATCGAATGTACAGAAATCGGTGAAAATTTTTTATGTGGACGAATGCCCGTTGATGAGAGAACCAAACAACCTTATGGATTTCTTCATGGAGGTGCTTCTGTAGTGCTTGCCGAAACATTGGGAAGCATAGCTTCCAGCTGTTGTATTGATTTGGTTCAACAATCCTGTGTGGGATTAGAGATCAATGCCAATCATATAAAAAGTGTTTCCGAAGGATATGTCTATGGAAAAGCTTCACTTATTCATCTTGGAAAAAGAACTCATATCTGGGAGATCAGAATAGAGAATGAGAAAAAAGAGTTGGTCTGTATTTCGAGAATAACGATGGCGATAATAGATAATAAGTAGCATGATCACTGAAGTCTCCAGTTCAATAGATTCAAAAATCTCCGGACTTTCATTTAAAGAAGTGATTGAGGCTTTATTCGGCACCAGCCTGGATCAGAATAAAGCTATTGCTGTCTGGAGATTACCTGAATCGGCCCATTATCATCTGGTCACTGACCTTTCCTCAGAAATTTTCAGAATTAAATCTGTAATAGAAAAATCGGAGCCGGGTTTTATTGTAAGCCCTTTTGTTAATAAAGAAAATAGCAATTCATTATTTATCCGGGC
>DATMOV010000059.1:0-5206 GCA_035568055.1 Cytophagaceae bacterium | reverse complement strand
TGTTCCTCTTGTCCTTGCTTCGCTCATCCTGGGTGTTGCCAATCTTAAAGACATGACCAAGCTGGCAAGAATGGGCGGAAGAACCTTTCTGCTTTTTCTGTGTACGGCATTTATAGCAACAAGCCTTGGGTTGCTGCTTGTCAACATCACACAGCCTGGTAAAAGACTGTCGGAGCAGACCAAATCAGAATTAATGACTTTATACAGTCCTGCTGCTGAGAAAGCTATGGGCAAGGCGGCGGCAATTAAAGAAAGTCCACTCCAGCCATTGGTAGATATTGTACCCGATAATATTTTCGGTGCCATGAGTGACAATGCGAGAATGGCGCAGGTTGTTCTGTTCGCTCTCCTGTTTGGTATTGCTATCATCAAAATTGAGCCTTCAAAAGGTGATGTGCTTATTGGGTTTTTCGACGCGGTCAATGACGTATTAATTAAACTTGTTACCATCATCATGCAGGCAGCACCTTTCGGTGTCTTTGCCCTCATAGCAGCTATTCCAAAACTAGATGAATTGATTTCTCCCTTATTAATATATATTGGCACAGTGATCCTGGGCTTGCTGATCATGCTGCTCGTAATTTACCCCATGGTATTTATGCATTTCTCCAAAATAAAATACGGTCAGTTTTTTAAACAGATGAGGCCAGCCTTGCTGCTGGCTTTTACAACAAGTTCCAGCAGCGCTACTCTTCCTGTTACTATGGAAAGAGTTGAAAATCATTTAGGAGTACCAAAGGATGTGACAGGTTTTGTACTGCCCCTGGGAACTACTATCAATATGGATGGAACCGCGCTTTACCAAGCAGTGGCGGCAGTATTCATGGCTCAGGCTTTGGGTCTTGAATTATCCATTCTGCAAATGGCCCTGATTGTGGTTACTGCCACGATAGCTGCCGCCGGAGCAGCAGGTATCCCCGGAGCAGGTATGATCACGCTAATTATAGTGCTGGATGCCGTACATGTTCCCGCGGAGGCGATCGCCCTGATCATGGCACCGGACAGGATTCTGGATATGTGCCGCACGGTGGTAAATGTCGCAGGAGATGCGGTAGCGGCAGTTGTAATAGCTGGCGCCGAGGAAAAATCCAAACCTGTTATTCTGAACCCGGAGATTAAATAATTCCCCGATTTTCTGTATCTTTGGAACCTTACTTCTAAAAATTTGTTCATAAGGTTCAGCAAAGGTCTGTTATATGGAAACGAAGAAATTAATTAATATCTATACCGAGTCAAATCCGAATCCGAACTCATTGAAGTTCGTCGCGGATATCATGCTGCTTCCTGAAGGAAGTGTTGATTACCCAAATCCTCAAAGCGCTGAAAATTGCGCTCTGGCACTTGATCTATTCCGTTTCAATTTTGTAAAAAGGGTTTTTATCACGTCAAACTTTGTGACAGTTACCAAAACTGAAGATATTGACTGGCTGGAAATATCTCCTATGATCAAAGCGCTTGTTAAAGCTTACCTGGAAGAAGGCAAACCACTCTTCAAAGAATTGATCATGCCTGAAATCATTTCAGCAGACGATCCTGAAATAGTGCAAAGGATAAAAGTATTGCTGGATGAATATATCAGGCCGGCAGTAGAATCTGATGGTGGCGCTATCAATTTCAAATCTTTTGAAGAAGGAATTGTAAAGGTAACTTTACAAGGTTCATGCAGCGGCTGCCCGTCTTCTACCGTAACGTTAAAGGCCGGTATCGAAAACTTATTTAAAAGAATGATCCCTGAAGTGAAAGAAGTAGTGGCTGAGGGAGTTTAACTATATTTAAAATTTCAAATTTTAAATAAAAAAAGTCCGTTACCGGACTTTTTTTATGGTCTCACTTTAAGAAATAAAATCAGACAGCTATGGTAGAATACATTTCCTGTATTTCTCCAAGTATATCGCAAACCTCCTGGTAAGAATCTGCTGTAACCAATCTTGTACGATAGGGCTTAAAATTCGGGAAAGCCCTAAAATAATTTGTATAATGCGTGCGCATTTCTAATATGCCGATTTTTGTCCCCTTCCATTCTACAGATCTGCTCAAATGCTTTTTGCAAATAATAACCCTTTCATGTATTGTCGGAGGAGGAAGTTTTTCTCCTGTTTTAAAATAATGTTTGATCTCATTGAAGATCCAGGGATAGCCGATTGCGGCCCTTCCGATCATAATACCATCGGCTCCATATTTATTTTTATATTCAAGCGCTACTTCAGGTGAATCCACATCACCATTTCCAAAGATCGGTATATGGATGTCCTGCATATTTTTTACATCCGCGATATAAGACCAGTCAGCCTTCCCTTTATATTGCTGATAACGGGTTCGGGCATGAATGGTCAGCGCCTGTATACCAACATCCTGAAGTCTTTTGGCTACTTCCAGTATTTTGATATTTTTCTCATCCCAACCCAGCCTGGTCTTAACAGTTACAGGTAATGAACATCTCTTTACTATTTCTTCGGTCATCTTCTGCATTTTAGGAAGATCAAGGAGAATCCCGGCACCTGCACCTTTGCATACCACTTTATTTACCGGGCAACCGTAATTAATGTCTACCAATTCAGGACCCGCCTCTTCAGCAATACCGGCCGCTTCTCTCATCGCTTCGATCTTATCACCGAAGATCTGAATGCCCATAGGCCTTTCATAATCATATATATCGAGCTTACGCACACTCTTCTCTGCATCACGGATAAGACCATCGGCCGAAATAAATTCTGTATACATAAGATCCGCGCCATGGTCTTTGCAAACGGCACGAAATGGCGGATCACTCACATCCTCCATAGGAGCAAGCAGCAATGGAAATTCACCCAGTTCAGTTTTGCCGATCTTTACCATGATTCTATTTAGCGCAGATAAAATTTAGTAAACCTAAATTCATTTTAAGTAAATTTACATGATTTATGAATAATAAACACGCCGAAAGAGTTCAATTTCCTATACAACTGATGAATCTTATCGGTGTTATTGCCAAAGCTTTTGGCTTTATCCTGTTGTATATGGGTATAGGAGGAATGATACTTCAATTATTATCGTCTAATTCCCAGGAAATTGAAAGCATAAGCGGCATACAAAAAGAAAGCCTGAAAAATGCTTATATCAGCGCTCAGTTTATTGGTGCCTTTATAGGGCTGATCATTTTACCGGTTCTTTATATTTTATTCTTCAGGGAAGACCTTAAGATTATTTTCAGTGTAAAAAAAGGCCGGCCCTTGCTTCTGATTGGATTTTCCCTGATCGTTTTTCTCTGTTTCCTGCCCCTGGTAAATGCAATCAACGAATGGAATCAATCCGTCCATCTCCCTTCCTCATTCAATGTGCTGGAGCAAACTTTAAGAAACTGGGAGGATCATGCCGCCAAGGCGACCAATCTGATTATCTATTACGATAATGCTCCCCAGTTCCTGATCATATTTTTTTTGGTAGCCATACTTCCGGCCATAGGTGAAGAGTTGCTTTTCAGAGGCATCGTGCAGAATGAGATCTTGCAAATATTCAGAAATCCCCATGTAGCTATATTTCTATCAGCATTTCTATTCAGCTTCGTCCATTTCCAGTTTTTTGGGTTTTTTCCAAGAATGCTTCTGGGTATGTTGTTTGGTTATTTATACTATTGGTCTGGCAATATACTCATCCCCGTAAGTGTTCATTGCCTGAATAATGGCCTCACATTGATCAACATGAATATGTTAAAAGACAAGAAAACTGAAATAGATCTTAGTTCAACCCAGAATTTATCGCCCACCCTCATTATTTTTTCTTTAGTAATATCCGTAGTATTATTGTATCTATATAGGAAGGTATCTCTGAAATTCAACAAAGAAGATGGAAGGATGGCAGAAAATATATAGTACAGATATGCCTTTCAGGGCTGAGATCGTAAGGTTCAGGCTGGAAAGACAAAAGTATAATCCGGTTCTTCTGAACAAAAAGGATTCGTCTTACCTGTTTGGAAATTATGAAGTGTATGTGGCATGCGAACATGTCTTAAAAGCTATTAAAATTATTTCGGATGAACTTTGGTTTGAATAAATTCAATAACCTCACTCAGAGAATTATTGCAGGGGTAATAGGGGGAGCGCTGGTAATAGGAATGGTGGTGATGAATGAATGGACTTACTTCGCACTTTTTTTCGCGATATGCTTACTTGCCTTGCGTGAATTTTTTAACCTGCTAAAGGCTGCAGAAATAAAGGCTAATAAATATTTCGGCATTACTGCCGGAATGGTCATTTACATCGCGATTTTCCTGATTGAAAAAAAAATTATACCCTTCAATTATTACTTCCTCATTTTCCCTTTTCTTTTCCTGCTGTTTCTTATTGAGCTTTTCCAGCATAATGAAAAGCCTTTCCTTAATATAGCATTCACCTTCCTGGGAATTATTTACATAGCTTTCCCCTTTGCTTTGCTTCATTCATGCGCTATTCACCTTGGTGAATATAACCACCATATTATTCTGGGAATTTTATTCCTGCTTTGGGCTAATGATGTTGGAGGATACGTAGCAGGGATGATGCTGGGAAAAAATAAATTATTTATGCGCGTTTCGCCAAAAAAAACCTGGGAGGGAAGCACAGGGGGCGGCTTGCTAAGTGTTTTTACAGCTCTGACGTTATCCGTTATATTCAGAGAGCTTAACCCCTTTCAATGGCTGGTGATGTCTCTTATTATTATTGTAGTAGGTAGTTACGGTGACCTTGTGGAATCTTTGTTAAAAAGAAGCCTGTCAATTAAAGATTCAGGAGAAGCAATACCAGGGCACGGAGGATTTCTTGACAGGTTTGACGGCTTATTGCTTTCCACACCTTTTATCGCGGCATTTTTAAAAATGTTTTATTTATAATCATTATATTAATAAAACTGTTTGGGTAAGAACACTGTTTTAATATTTTAATTAACTATGAGTTATATAGAGCCAGCACCAAAATTTTCGGAAGATAATCCACTTGAGTCTATGATGTCAAGATTTGATCTTGCAGCACAAATACTCGGACTGGACAAGGAAACCTACAATGTATTAAAAAATCCAGCAAGGCAGATCATTGTTTCATTGCCGATCACCATGGATGACGGAAGCACTAAGGTTTTCGAGGGCTTCAGAGTAATACATTCCACCATACTGGGCCCATCAAAAGGTGGTATTCGGTATGATATGGCCGTTAACCTCAATGAGGTAAAAGCCCTCGCGGCATGGATGACGTGGAAA
>DATMOV010000058.1:0-4578 GCA_035568055.1 Cytophagaceae bacterium | reverse complement strand
TTTGTATGAAGATGATGGTTTATTAGTAATATTAATGGTGAATATAAAAGATAATCAGTTAGCTGTTTCATCCGAAGCAGGCACATTGCAGAAGGTGCTGATCCATCGTCCGGATAACGGAATAGAAAAAGTCACTCCTTCGCGTGCTACATATCTATTGTATGAAGACATCGTCTTTTTACCAAAGATGCAGGAAGAGCACGATATTTTTACAGAATGCCTTTCATTATTTCTCGGCAGAAAAAATGTGATAGACATCCAGACTTTGCTGAAGGAAGTCCTGGAAGATGATGAAATTAAAAGGGAGCTGATTCATACCGTCTGCGGCATTGAAGAATGTGAGGAAAGGCTGGAAGATTTTTTAAAAGAAGCAGACGCTTCGATACTTGCCGAAACGCTGATATCAGGCGTATTCGCGCATAAGAAAAAAATACCTGTTTTTTTTCCATTGCCCAATCTGATTTTTACAAGAGACCTGGGAACTGTTATCAACGGTCATCTGCTTATCGCACAAGCCGCGCTGAAAGCCAGGTCCAGAGAGTCGGTCTTTTGCTATTATATTTTTCATCATCATCCTCTGTTCAAAAAATTTTCTGCTCAGGGTAAGATTATCGAGCTTGCTTCAAACAGCAAAGAACTGATTTATCTCAACAACGGCAAGCTTGGAGTGGAATCAATAGAAGGAGGTGATGTGATGCTGATCAGCAAAGATCACCTGTTGCTTGGATGCAGTGAAAGAACCTCTATGGCGGCTATAGAGAAAATTAAAAACCAGTTGCTCGAAAAACAAGTGGTCAAAAAAATCAGCGTTATCAATCTGCCAAAGCTTCGTTATTGTATGCACCTTGACACCATATTCACGATGATCAGTCATCAGGAATGTGTAGGGTATAGCCCGCTGGTCATGAAAGAAAACGCGATGGAGATCAAACAATATTCTTCAGATCAGCCTAAACCTGAAATATTTCCATCTCTGGAAAATCTGATCCTGTCAGAATTTCCAGAGATGGATTTTATACCGTGCGGAGAAGGGATTTTCCCTTATGATGAAAGAGAGCAGTGGACAGATGGCTGTAACCTTTTTGCTATAAGGGCAAGCGTAGCTTTTACTTATGACCGGAATATAAAAACCAATGAGGCTTTAAAAGCAAAGGGCTTTACCATTATATCCGCCGCTGAATTGAGTAAAGAGATAAAAAGCGGTAAGATCAGAGCCGAAAGCATTACTAAAACCATCATTACCATACCGTCAAGCGAATTATCCAGAGCCCGTGGCGGCCCTCATTGCATGACTATGCCGTTATTGAGGATCTAACTAACCCTTACTCCCATCACCAGAATATCATCGATCTGGTCATTGCCGCCTTTCCATTCCTTAAAGACTTTGTTAAGCTGTTCTTTTTGGGCATCCATGCTAAGTAAGTGAATTTCTATCAGCAGCTTGTTGAAACTTCCCAGCATAAACTTCCTGCGGTCGGGGCCGCCAAACTGGTCGGCAAAACCATCAGAAAAAATATATAGCATATCTCCCTTCTCTACTTTGATGACGTGATTGATGAAATAATTCCTGATATTATTTGATGTGTTTCCAATTGAAATACGGTCGGCGCGCGTTTCTAAAAGTTCTCCCTTTCTTATAATGTATAGCGGATTGTAAGCACCCGCATACTGGATTTCCATCTTCTCTCTGTCAAGATTGATCAGTGCCATATCCATGCCATATTCTCCATCCATAAAATCATTGCTGCTGGAAAGAGTTTCATTTACTTTCTTATTTACCTCAGTCAGGATTTGCCCAGGTCGCGTTAGATTCATTTCTTTCACTACCAGGTTCAGGATATTATGTGCCAGTATGGACATAAATCCTCCGGGAACTCCATGGCCTGTACAGTCTACCGCCGCGAATATAACCTGGTTGCCTTTCTGATGGATCCAGTAAAAATCTCCGCTGACGATGGCTTTGGGAATATATAAAATAAAATGTTCTTTAAGGATCATGCCTGCAATCCGTTCATGAGGAAGAACTGCTTCCTGCAATCTTTTGGCATAAGTGATACTGTCTGTTATATCTTTATTCTTTTTATTAAGTTCCTGTGTTCTCTCTTCTACTTTGGATTCAAGCTCCTTTGTAGCCTTGTCTATCTGTTTTTCATTTTCCACAAGTTGCTCAATAATTTTTTTCTGCGCGGCATCTTTCTCCATCTTGATAATTTTTACCCGGTCGCTCAATGCCAGAGAAAATATCACGATTTGGAATATAAGCCCATAATTAAACGCATAAATGGTTAATGGGTCTCCGGGGCCAAGAAGTCCGTTTATCCTTAACAAATAGAGAAAGAAGCTGATGATAATGAAGGAATATCCAACAATAAAATATCTGGCAGGACGATAGCCTTTGAGAAATATCCTGATAGCCGCGATATACATGATGATGAAAGGGATTATAAATACAGCGAACACCGCTGGTGTCGGACTGATAAATAAATCAATAAGCAGATAGCAGAAATACAGGACAAGGCTAATATTAATGATCTTATTCAGGCGTGGAGCCTGTTTTCTAACCTCCAGAAAGCTCTTAGCATATAATGAGAAAAAGAAAAGGAATAAAAGAGGTGTGATAATAGAAATCCATTTGTTTACTGCAGGATAAGAAGGCCAGATATATTCAAAACCTGTCCCATCCTCAAGCAGGGACATCAAACCACCGGTAAGCACATATATTACATAAAAAATATAAGCCTTTTCCCTGACTGAAAAAAACATGAGCAGGTTATAGAGTGCCATGATGAGGATCATTCCATAATACATACCCAACAGATAATATTCATTCAGCGCATACCTGTCAAAATACTTGTTGCTCTGGACATTGAAAATGAAGGCAAAGGGATTCTCTGACTCCATTCGCACATAAAATGTTTTTACTTTGGAATGATCCGCGGGCACATCAACATCATACACGAAATTTTTATGATGGTAGCCTCTTTGTAAAAAAGGAAGATAATTACCGGTATTGTTTTTTATAAAATTACCGGATGAGTCTTCAATGTATAATTCGATGTGGTTAATGTTAGGATCAACAACTTCAAGGAGCCACTTAGAATAATCTGCGCTTTCATTTTTCAGATAAAACCGAACCCAAAATGCCGGACTTACATCCTGGTTGTGAATAAATTGTTCGCCTGTTTCTTTGAATCCGCCAATGATCGCGGGAGAAGTTACATCCTGAATTATCCATTTCTTGCTCTTATCCACCAACAGCTGCATGTGAGTGCCATCCACTACATAGTTTTCCTTACCTTTTACGATCCGTAAAGTATCTAAAGCGAATAGATCCGTAAAAAAGAAAAACAGAGAGATACAGACAACTATGCTTTTAAACATAATTCCAATTTTTAACTTATCATGAGGAAAAAATAAATCAAAGAAGTACCTCACTCCGTTTCCAGAATCAGGTATTCCCATCCTCCGCCTTTTTTATCAACGTTGTGCTTCTGTTTGTCTTTCATAGCTACCAAAATCTTCTGTTTAAATTTCCAGCAGGTCTTTTGTTCCAGCAAAAGCTTATCAGAAAGTTCGTACGAGCTTATGTTTCCTTTATTGGCGACCACCAGGAAAACCATATAGAATGCCTTGATGATATCAAATTTACACTTATGGAAAAGTGTAAATGCCGTTACTGATTCATTGTAGGTGCATTTGGTGCAGCGCCTTGAATATAATGCAGGGCCCTGGCAATATTTCGCGTGCCCGCATTTCCTGCATTTATAACCGTTTGTCCATTTAAGATCTGATAAAAACTTATAACAACTCGCTTTGTCGGGATAGCTTTTGCTGAATTCAATGAAGTCAATTTCATGCAGCATCACTTTAGAACGTGCCAGCTCTTTGATATTCACCTGCAGTTTGCTGTTCTCGGCATCAAGTATCCAGTTCATTTTATTGATCTGCTCGGCCTGAATTTTTAACTGCTCATTGGCAATTTTCAATTTTCCCTGAATCTTATCACTGATAGAAGTAATGAGCCTCATCTCCTCGAGCAATTGCTCATAGTTGTCTAGTAGCGCCTTGTATTCCTCAAGGTGCACGATGTCATCCGATTTGTCAAGCACCTTGCGGGAATGCCTGATAACATCAGTTTCTCTTTCAAATATGCTTTCCTGGTTCCCTTTATTTTCCATGGTAAAAAGACACTAATAATTCGAAATTAATCATTTTTTGAATATTTTTGCTAAAATCTGATAGAACTATGGAAAAACTTATTATAGAAGAATCTCTTCTTACACCTTTCATCTCCTTTGATAATGAGACTGGTAACCTGGAAATCAAGGGTACCTCCACGCCTGAAGATTCTTTTACATATTATAAGCCCATCTTCAATTGGCTGGACCAGTATAGCACGGCTCCTGCAAAAATTACCCGTCTTGGCTTTAAACTTGATTACTTCAATACGAGTTCCTCAAAGTGTGTTGTTAATATCCTTAAAAAAGTGGAAAAAATTTTCCATGAAGGACATGAAGTGGAAATTTCCTGGTATTATCATCCGGATGATAAAGACATGATAGATGTCGGAAATGACTT
>DATMOV010000057.1:0-5104 GCA_035568055.1 Cytophagaceae bacterium | reverse complement strand
CATCCGTTGTTATCGGTGACAGTGACAGTATAAGTAGTGGTCACGGCCGGGCTTGCCGGGAAAGTCCTGGTAGTTTGCCCGCCCGGCGCCCATGAATAAGTGAAAGGTGCGTTTCCTACAGGATTTGCATCGATTGTTGATGGGATACCTGCGCAAACCGTGGCCGGAGAAGCAGTCGGAGCCGCAGTGGGCAAAGAATTTACAGTAACAGTAACATTGGCATTATTAGAACATCCGGTATTGTCTGTAACAGTAACAGTATATGTAGTAGTGACCGCAGGCGAAGCTATAGGATTAGAGATAGCAGCATTATTCAAGCCAGCGGCTGGCGACCATAAATATGAAGCGCCTCCTGAAGCATTTAATTGCGTATTGTTTCCAGCACAAATAGCTACATTTGAGCCTGCATTTGCAGGGACAGGAACCGGTTGAGTAATGGAGAAGCTCGCAGTATCATTACACCCTTTGCTATCCGTAACAATTACAGTGTAATTTCCTGCAGTGAGGCTGCTGATGTCTTGAATAGTTTGTCCATTGCTCCATGAATAAGAATATGATGGTGTTCCTCCGCTTACCGTTAAATTTATTGCTCCATTATTTCCTCCATTACACGAAACGTTTGTAAGAGATCCTGAAGTAGATATGGGGGGAGGTTCGTTGATTGAAGTAAATACAGGAGGACAGCTTTTGAAAACACCTCCAACTTTATATTGCCCTACGATAATTAAATTGGGCTCAGCAGGAATATTTGTAAAAACATGCGTATTGCTTATAGAATTATTAAAATTTCTTGAGCCGAAAGCCCCAAAAACAGAAAAATTGTAGGCTGTCCCCGGATTATTTATTGTAATAGTAACGCTTCCATTGTTACCTCCATTACAGGTTACATCCTGAATAGTATAAGTTATGCATTGAGAAAAGACATTAAAATTTGTCAGCATCACAAATACCAATGTGACGAAAAATGATTTAGATATTTTATTTAGTATATTCATTTTAAATCCGATATCTTAACTTCTTTCGCGGTTGATTTTCCTGATTTATCCTGGATTACAAATAAATAATCTCCTGATTTTATTTTTTCTAGTATTAATTCATTTCCAGTTGTGTGAGTAGGCAAAGAATATGGACTAAAACAATGGATGGTATAAGGAGCTATTCCTCCTGAAACTTTCAACTTTATATACGCATCATTATTTCCGTCTGATGCATCCTTGGTCTCAACAGATGCGAGTAATTCATTTTCTTTCGAAGATTTTTGGGAAATATTATTCTGTGAATTTCCCTGAAAGGGAATCATGCACATCAATAAAAATATAAAAGGTGTAAAATTTTTCATCTATCTATAGGCACATTTCTATTCTTGCGTAAGTTTACGAAAAATGTGACAAATAGGTTATCGTATTACTAATTAATCGATTATAAAAATTGCTAATCTATGCACAAATGTATTTGATCGAAGCTGGTCTGTGGATAAATATCTCTTAATAACGATTAATATATTAACAGTTTTTAATTAACCCATAATTTGTAACTTTGTTAGCATTGAATTTTTATAATCTTATAAATAAAGAATATGGCATTTGATATTGACATGATTAAAGCGCTCTATGGCCGTTTAGGCGAAAGGGTGGAAGCAGCAAAAAAAGCGGTCGGAAGACCATTGACGCTCACAGAAAAAATATTATACAATCACTTACATGATGGGAAGGCTCAGAAAGCTTTTGAAAGAGGTAAGTCTTATGTAGACTTCGCACCTGACCGTGTAGCCATGCAGGATGCAACTGCTCAGATGGCATTATTGCAATTTATGTCGGCGGGCAAGAAAAAGGTAGCAGTGCCATCCACCGTGCATTGCGATCACCTGATTCAGGCAGAACTTGGTGCAAAGAAAGATCTTGAAACAGCCAATAAAGTAAATAAGGAAGTGTATGACTTTCTCGCTTCAGTATCTAATAAATATGGGATAGGTTTCTGGAAACCTGGAGCTGGCATCATTCACCAGGTAGTGCTTGAAAATTACGCATTCCCTGGTGGAATGATGATTGGAACAGATTCTCACACGCCAAACGCAGGCGGTCTTGGCATGATCGCGATAGGAGTGGGCGGGGCAGACGCAGTGGACGTGATGGCAGGTATGGCCTGGGAATTAAAATTCCCTAAGCTGATAGGAGTGAAGCTAACAGGTAAACTCAATGGCTGGACATCAGCAAAGGACGTGATCCTTAAAGTAGCCGGTATTCTTACAGTAAGCGGCGGAACCGGCGCTATCCTTGAATATTTCGGTCCGGGTGCCGAAAGTCTTTCATGTACTGGCAAAGGCACTATCTGCAACATGGGCGCTGAAATAGGCGCTACCACTACAGTATTTGCTTATGATCCTAAAATGAAGTCATATCTTGAATCCACTGATAGAAAAGATGTAGCGGCAGAAGCTGATAAAGTAGCTAAACATTTAAGAGCGGATGATGAAGTCTATGCTGATCCTGCAAAATATTTTGATCAGTTGATTGAGATCAATCTTACAGAGCTTGAGCCTCACATTAACGGGCCATTCACGCCTGACGCGGCCTGGCCAATTTCGCAATTTGCCAAAGTAGTAAAAGAAAAAGGCTGGCCGGAAACACTGGAAGTCGGATTGATCGGATCATGCACCAATTCCTCTTATGAAGATATTACCCGCGCTGCTTCTATCGCTCAGCAGGCTATCACTAAAAAGCTGAAAGCTAAATCTGAATTTACCGTTACTCCTGGTTCCGAAATGGTAAGGTTTACCACTGAGCGCGATGGCCTGTTAACTATATTTGATCAGATGGGCGGCGTAGTACTTGCCAATGCTTGCGGGCCTTGCATTGGGCAATGGGCCAGACACAGCAAAGATCCTAATAGAAAAAATTCTATCCTTACTTCTTTCAACAGAAATTTCGCGAAGAGAAATGATGGAAATCCTAATACTCACGCTTTCGTTGCGTCTCCCGAAATTGTTACGGCTCTTGCCATTGCGGGAACTCTTTCTTTTAATCCTTTAAAGGATAAATTAATGAATAGCGAAGGAAAAGAAGTAATGCTCGATGAGCCGGTAGGTGTTGAGCTTCCTCCAAAAGGATTTGCTGTAGAGGATTCCGGATATCAGGCTCCGGCTACCGATGGTAGTAAAGTGTCGGTACTTGTTGATGTTAAGTCAGACCGTCTTCAACTGCTTGATCCATTTCCAAAATGGGAAGGAAAAGATATCAAGGGTTTGAAATTGCTGATCAAGGCGAAAGGTAAATGTACCACTGACCATATTTCTATGGCGGGCCCATGGTTGAAATACAGAGGTCACCTTGATAACATCTCGAATAATATGTTGATCGGCGCAGTTAATTTCTTTAATGAAACTCCGAATAAAGTAAAAAATCAACTGACCGGTGAATATGGCGAAGTTCCAGCCACTGCCAGAGCTTATAAAGCAAAAGGCATAGGTTCAATAGTAGTGGGTGATAACAATTATGGCGAAGGTTCTTCAAGAGAGCACGCTGCCATGGAGCCAAGGTTTCTAGGTGTAAGAGCGATCCTTGTGAAGTCATTCGCCCGGATACATGAAACCAACCTGAAAAAGCAAGGTATGCTCGGACTTACTTTTGCCAATCCAGCTGATTATGATAAGATCCAGGAAGATGACAGTATTGATATTGTCGGACTGGAACATTTCACTCCTGGCGTGCCTCTTACACTTGTCCTGAATCATAAGGATGATAAGAAAGAAGAGATCAAAGTAAACCATACTTACAACGAAGGCCAGATCGCCTGGTTTAAGGCTGGCTCAGCTTTGAATTTGATAGGGCAAATGGAGAATTAAAAAATAAAACACAAAACATAAATAGTCATTGGGATAAAATTCCTGATGGCTATTTTTTTTGTGAAAATTTACGATGACTTAATATGGCAATGAGATTTTAACTTTCTGCCAGGCCCGATTTTCGTTTGCCGGATAATGCATTCGTAATTTGAATGATGCTTTTATAATTCAGCGGAAATTCCAGGAAGACATGCATAATACTAAGGAAAAACAGGGCAAGGAAACCTATCTTGAAATCATAGATGTAAAGGGCAATGGAAGATGCCCATAAGCCAAGAGCCGTGTAGAGCCACTTTTTTGGAACTTCGTGCCAGCGTATAATATTGGTTTTAGAAAACCAGTTCAGGTAGTGATAGGTATAGGCGAAGGCAATGAATCTTTGTATCATCAAGCCTTTCGGAGAATTCAGAAAGAATGTTTTTTTACTGTTGAATAAAAGATCAAATAATGCAGAATTAACAGAGCCGAAATTACTTTCATTAAAGGAGTTTTTTACATATTCACCGATCCAGTCATCTGAACCTTTGCTGCTGATGAGGAAAAAAGAAAAACTACATATCATAAAAACAATTAGAGAAACATGACTTGAAAACTGCCTGCTTTTTAAAGCCCCTGCCAGGATAAAGATTCCAGTGAAAAACCAGACATGGATGATAGTAGGGAAGAATACGGAGAAAGCAATTATATAAAAACGAACTTCATTTAACAGGATTGCCAGGATAATTCCGATCGCGATAATTACCAGCTTATGCCTGATCTTCTTTAGAAAGGTCATTCCGCAGGCTATGACAAATGCAAGGAATACAAAGGCAGGGTTCCACTCAGCAAAAAACTTAGCGAGTGACGCCGCCGTTTCAGGGTCAGAAAATAATGACTTCAGTGTCCGGGTTTCTATAGGCTGGTTAAGAAATACCGTAAGGGTAATAAGTAAGCCAAGGAAAATTAAAATAAAATAATCCTTTTTACCGGTGGTGAAATAATTTCTTTGATGCAGCCATCCTATTTCAGTGAGGTAATGCAAAGGTCCAAGTATGGCGTATGAAAATAAAAAAAGTTCAAAAGGAATATAGAAAGCCAGGATAGTGGCTCCAAGCATTAATAATATATTGATATAATCCGTTTTACTGGTGTCCATCTTCTTATTCCTTATTCCAAAATCCTTAAAAAATCATCTCATCTTTGTCCTCTTAATCAAATATGGCAACAAGATCTGGTCATAACTCTTGTTAATATCAGCGACGATGAAATCAATTTTATATTGCC
>DATMOV010000056.1:0-2269 GCA_035568055.1 Cytophagaceae bacterium | reverse complement strand
CGGATCAATGGTGCAAAAAGGATAATTGGCAGCCTCCGCCTTGGCATTTGATAAAGCATTGAACAAAGTAGATTTCCCAACATTTGGCAATCCCACTATTCCGCATTGAAGTCCCATTTTTAGAAGTTATGAATTTAAAATTTTGAATGATTTTAAAATATTCGTGTGTTATTTTAAAAATCCAAGGCTGCAAATATACGATGAGATTGTGGTAAAATAAAAGAGTCCCGATTCGTCGGAACTCTTTTATTATTTTTTTATAACAGTTTATTGATCTATTCCCAGCTTAGCTCATCAGTGCTTTCTGTTTTTTCGTTTGCTTCGGGTTCATGGTCAAATTTGGTAAAGTCCACATCAGGCAGAAGCTCTGTCTTTACATGGTCTACAGTGCTTTTTAGGGCTTCCACGAATTTATCAAAATCCTCTTTGTATAGAAAAATTTTGTGCTTTTCATAAAAGTAACCGTCGTCTTTAAAACGTCTTTTACTTTCTGTTATGGTGAGATAATAATCATTTGAGCGTGTTGACTTGACATCAAAAAAATATGTCCTTTTTCCAGCTCTTACCCTCTGAGAGTAAATTTCTGCTTTCTCCTGATCTTTATTAAGATTCTCGGTGTTATTAGTCTCTTTCTCTTCCACAGTCCTGAAAATTTGGTTGGTACAGGTAAAATTATTGTTTTTTAATCAAGATACAAAGAAAATTAAATAAATTACATCATAAAAAATACAGGTTTGAACATATTAAAATGCAAAATAGGGCTTATCTTGATTATTTTGATCTTTTCAAGCAGGTTTAATACGCTAAAAGCTCAAAAGAATTACACGCAAAAAGGTATGGCCAGTTATTATGGGAAAGATTTTCACGGCAGAAAAACGGCTTGCGGGGAAAAGTTTGATATGAATGAGTTCACCGCTGCTCATAAAAAGTTACCTTTCCAGACACTCGTTAAAGTGACGAACCTCAAAAATAACAAATCAGTTATAGTAAGAATTAACGACCGGGGACCTTTTTCAAAACAAAGAATAATTGATTTATCCAAAGCCGCCGCATCAAGGATAGACCTTGTAAGAATTGGTGTGGCAATGGTAAAAATTCAAGTAGTAGGGAATGATGACCTTCAACCCGGAAAGATCAAAGAACCTTGTCTGATCGATACAACCGGCCTTTTGTACAATACTTTGAATAAGCTGAAACCTGGAAACCTATATAATACGGATGGCAAAGTAATTTCTATTGCAGGATACACCATTCAGGTAGCGGCCCTATATCAATTGGCGCATACGGCTGAAATTATACAGAACTTACACGAAGATCATTTCAACGAAATCTATTTAGACGTTAAAATTGTTGAGAAGAAAAAAATATACAGAGTTTTAATCGGGGATTATTCCGAAATTGACACAGCACAAGATGAGTTGGGGAAATTGGAAAAATCAGTTTATCATGGTTTTATTAAAAAAATAAAAGTAGAATGAAGATTGACCCGGCATACATAAGGCAGTTTGGGAATATAGAGTTTCTGGCAAAACAAATGGTGGAGGGATTTATCACCGGTTTGCATAAGTCGCCATACCATGGATTTTCGGTAGAGTTTGCTGAGCACAGGCTTTACAATACAGGGGAAAGCACCAGGCACATTGACTGGAAAGTATACGCAAAAACGGACCGTCTTTATACTAAGCGATATGAAGAAGAAACAAATTTGCGCTGTCAGATCCTGATCGATACATCCTCTTCGATGTATTATCCTGAAAAGGATTTTGGCAAAATAACATTCAGCATTATGGCGGCAGCATCGCTGGCATATATGTTACAGATCCAGCGGGATGCGGTTGGGGTTGCCACCTTTTCTGAAACGGTGGAATTGCAGACGCAGATCAAATCCACTGCCAGCCATATTCACTCCGTCTTTCTTCAGCTTGAAAAATTATTAAGCGTAGCGCCTAAAGAAAAGAAATCAGCCGTTGCTTCGATGATCCACCAGATAGCAGATAAAATCCATAAAAGATCGCTGGTCATAATTTTCAGCGATATGTTTGAAAATATTCAGGATATGGATAACATCTTCTCTGCCCTGCAACATTTAAAACACAACCGCCACGAAGTGCTGCTCTTCCATGTGATCGATGGAAAGACCGAGATGGATTTCGATTTCGAAGAAAGGCCTTATGAGTTTACCGATATTGAAAGTGGAGAGAAAATAAAGATCCAGCCTTCCGAAGTGAAAGAACATTATAAAAAATCTATCAACAGTTTTTTCAATGAG
>DATMOV010000055.1:0-3482 GCA_035568055.1 Cytophagaceae bacterium | reverse complement strand
TAACCGGCGTACGACAAAATGCTTCATCAATTCCGGTCCGAATTTGCCATTCGACCCAGCGGAATGAAGAAGAGAGCGCTTGCCTTAATCATGTTTATCTAAAAGCATCTGAATGTTAAATTTTATTCCGGATTCTTCCTTCGGATGACATACCACCGTTGTTGGTATTTTCACCATTTAACAAATAAGTGCGTCATTGCGAGGCAAATGACTGTTGATTTGAAAGAAAAAATATGCGGCTAAAAAGGAATGTGGGTTAATGGTATTGCCGAAGCAATCCGGTGGATAAATGCGCTCTTTACCATCATGAAATAATTGGATAAAGGTCTTCCCATGGAGGATTAAACCTATTAATAAGCTCCTCTTTTCTTTTTCTTGATCCTGCCTTAATTTGTTTTTCCCTGGCAATAGCTTCTTCAATAGACGGATAAGTTTCAAAATAAATCAACTTATCTACATTATACTTCTTAGTAAAACTGTTTGAATAGATTTTATTTATATGTTGATACATTCTCCCGATAAGGTCAGATGTGACACCAGTGTATAAAACTGTATGTCTCTGATTAGTCAAGATGTAAATAGATCCTCCTTTTGTCATAGCTGTGGTATGCTTATTCAAAACAATCTCCATTAATCATGGGATTGCTTCGGCATTGCATTTAGAAAGAGTGTAGCAAAATTCTTAATGTTTTACTTTAAACGAACAGTCATTTGCCTCGCAATGACGACATAATGACCCATTTGGCATAATTATTACAATATCATAATTATTACAATATAATGTATATTTTTGCCGGATGAAACTATTAAAAACGATATACAGCATATACTGCGCTGTATTTTTTTTCAGCCTTTTCTTTGTACTGTTTCCTTTTTTTGTCCTATTCATCCAGCGCGATCAATGGCATTTTATGGGGCATTACTTAAACAGGCTCTGGGCCCAGACTTTCTTTCATTGTGTATTTCAGCCATACAAAATTGACTTCCGGTTTAAACAAAATAAAAACCAGGCCTATGTCTATTGCCCAAATCACACTACATACCTGGATATACCTGCCCTGGCATTTGCCATACCAGGACATTTTCTGTTTGTAGGAAAAGCATCATTGGGAAAGGTCCCCATGTTTGGCTATATGTTCCGCAACCTTTATATTTCTGTAGACAGATCCACTAAAAAGGGCATGTATCAGACCCTGGATGCCTCATACGAGGCCATTGACAAGAAAAGAAGCATCGCCATTTTCCCTGAAGGCACCATCCCAAAAGATGGCTGGCCAAAAATGATCCCTTTCAAAGACGGCCCCTTCCGCATCGCAATAGAAAAACAAATACCCATCGTTCCTGTAACATTTCCCTATAATTGGATAATTTTACCCAACAATGGTGGATTTTTACCTAACCGTCATCTCATGACAATTATCATTCATGAACCGATAGAAACCACAGGAATGACAGTGGCAAATGTAGAAGAGCTTAAACAAAGAACTTTTAATATTATTGATGCGGAACTCAGGAAATACAATAAGCATTTAAACTAAGATCAGAAAAACAGTGTATGAAAGTTGATAAAGAAACGATCAGAAAAATAGTTCACCTCTCCAGGCTGGAATTTGATGATAAAGCAGAGCAAAGCTTATTGCTGGATGTCAATAAAATACTTGACTGGGTAGAAAAGCTGAATGAAATTAATACCGAAAATGTAAAGCCCTTAACACACATGTCTGAAGAAGTTAATATACTCAGGGAAGACGTGGTAGCGAATACGCTGAAACATGAAGATGCTTTGGTCAATGGGCCTAAAAAAGATTCTGACTATTTCAGGGTGCCTAAATTTCTTGGGTAATATTCACCTGCCAAATAACTACTCAGGAGCAAAAAAATAAAAAAACCACTGAGACACAGAGGGCACATAGAAACACGGAGATAATCACTCAATAAATACGTAATGCAAATATTAAAGAAAAATTAGTTTCACTTGTCACAGCAGAGTTTTCAATTTGCCAAAAGACTCAGTCTCCGTGCGACTCCATGTTCTCTGTGTCTCTGTGGTGAATAGTTACCAAAACAATATGATAACCACTAACCATTTGTTTTTTTAATGAAGAATCCAAATCTGTTTTTCTGGAATGACTGGAATAAATCAGATCGTTACTTATATATTTTTCTGCTGAGCCTTTTTGGCTGCTGCCTCATTGCCCTTGCCGTCTCGGCCTATGTTGGCGTTAATGGTGTGGTAGACCTCAATATTTATTCCAGGCTGGATACTACAAAATCAGTCATTGATCAGTTCAACAAAAACCTTTTGACATTTTCGGTCGAAGCCGACAATTACCTGGTCAAAGAATGGTTTGGGGCGAGCGGACTCAAAGTGGTTCCGCTCTATTCATACACACTTCTTTTTGTCTGCTGTTTCGCGGTCATCATTATTCTAAGCTGCATCACTTTTCTTGATACTGTTCCATACATGGCAGGAATGTTTGGCATACTTTTATTTATGGCAAACCTCAGCACAGAACTCCTTGACATATTCCAGGCAGGCAGTAAGTATTTCCTGGCAGGAACGATTGTATCATTCGCGGCTTTAAGCTATTATTATCAGGCCTTCAATAAAAATATTTCATACGTAGTAAGACTGCTTTCATTTCTCATATTGTGTGTCATTGCCTGGTTTATTATCCGAAGATACAGCCAGGTTTCCGATCCATTTCTTTATATGTCTAATTACGGCATAAAAGGGATTCTGCTTTTGTCCATGCTGTTTTTCGTAGTCATAGCTTTCGATATCATATATGCCTTATTCTACCTGCTTACTATGAACAAGGCCACTCCTACCCGCAACCTCATTTTACATTTTCCTGCCGTCTCTTTACTTTACCTGCTCAACTTTTTATTTTTTTATCTGGATAAGAAAAATGTGCTCGATTGGGACCTGCTTTATATCAATCCATTCATTCTTTTTGGAATTGCGGCCATCGTTGGAATATGGGCGTTCAGGCAAAAAGAAATATCTTATAAATCTATTTTAAGCTTCGCGCCGATAGGGGCTTTTTTATACCTGGGGCTTGCCATCATCTGCTGCTCCGCCATAGCCTATTCTTTTATCACTGCCAATGACGCGATGGTTGAGATGTTTGAATACGGATTGATCTATTCTCATTTCTGCATAGGCCTGTGCTTTCTGATCTATGCGGTCGTTAATTTCAACAATCTCTTTAACAGCTATACACAGATTTACAAAGTGGTGTTCGAACCTAAAAGAATTTCCCTGTATGTTGTATATCTTATCAGTGGCTTCGGCATAGCGGCATTATTGTTCCAGGCCAGCGCGCAACCATACCATACCGCCAAGGCCGGTTATCTGAACAACATAGGAGATATTTATCTGCATGAAAAAAATTATATGCTCGCCAGGCAGTATTATCTGAATGCATCGGTGGAAGATTATGAAAACTGGCGCACCAATTATTCGCTGGCTACCATTT
>DATMOV010000054.1:0-3296 GCA_035568055.1 Cytophagaceae bacterium | reverse complement strand
CTTTTTTAAGCAGGCCATCCCATTCTTCCAGACTATAGCCAAGCTCAAACTTTTTTATCGTATCATCACTGAAGCCTCTTTCTTTGAAGTAGCTTAAGCCGATGGCTTGTCCTTCTTCGTAGTTGAGCAGTATATCGTGGAAATGATTTTTGGCATAATTGAGGACTATATAAAGGCTGTCTCTTTCACTCTGCTGCTGAACTTCTTCAGAGCTTTGCTCCTCCTCGCTGATCTCGATTCCATACTTTTTACCAAGGAATTTCATCGCCTCGATATAATTGAGGCCTTCAAGATCCATCACAAACTGAATCGCATCGCCAGCTTTGCCGCACCCGAAGCATTTATATATTCCTTTGGAAGGTGTTACTGTAAATGAAGGGGTTTTCTCATTATGGAAAGGACAGCAGGCCATATAGTATTGGCCTTTCTTTTTCAGGGTGACAAAATCACCAACTACATCAGCAATATCAATGCTCTGATGTATCCTGTCCAATGTCTCCTGAGATATCTTCACCGCGTAGAATTAAGATTACTAAAATACTCAAAATAGAGATAATTTCTGAGGATGTGTGGGAAAGTTGTGCATAATGGTGCTCAGTGCTTGAGGAGAATCTGCTTAGTAATCAATGCATTGTGCTTAGGAAAAAAACATTGGTCATTACCAATTGGGGGTCTTTAATGTTGTATACAGTGTATTTTTAATTATCCGGTTTTTTAAAATACAATGCCATATTATTATGTAATATTCCAAAGCACTGAGCACCTTGCACTACTTGTCTTCAATCGATAATTTTCTGATATTCGCCTAATTGAATGATTGAATGAGGATACGATATATATATATTTATATTGTTCTGCTACTCCTAGGGCAGTATAAATCCTATGCCCAGGAAACCAATGAGCCTATAGATACCTCAGCCATCTATAATATGTCGCTGGAAGATCTGTTGAAATTAAAGCAGACGGCACACAATAGCGCGCTTGAAGCACTGATAAACTCCATTATCGGAGTATCATCAAAAAAACCTTTATCACTTCGCAAATCACCCAGCATCATATCTCTGGTAACAGCGGAAGAAATTTCCCGTTCCGGCGCACGCGACCTTATTGATGTGCTACGCTTATTGCCTGGCTTTGACTTTGGCGTTGATGTGGAGGGTGTCATAAGTATTGGGATAAGAGGAAACTGGGCACATGAAGGAAAAGTGCTACTGCTACTGGACGGACAGGAACAAAATGAAATATTATATTCCAACCTGGCTTTCGGAAACCATTATTCCGTGAACCAGATCAAAAAGATCGAGATCATCAGAGGCCCCGGATCGGCCATATATGGAGGCTTTGCCGAATATGCAGTGATCAATATCATCACCAAAGATGGTGAAGATATTAATGGCATTTCGATTTCCGGCATTTATGGACAAATGCAACATACTTATGGGAGAAGAAATTTGAATATCTCGATAGGAAAAAAATATAAGGATCTTAATTTCAGCCTTGCGGGATTTTTCGGACAAGGAACCCGCAGCGACCGCAACTATACTGACATCTATGGCAACAGCTATAATATGGCTGGAAATTCACAACTCAATCCGGCAAATCTTAACCTGGGGTTAGCCTATAAAAACTTTAGCATCCGCGCGATTTATGATAATTACAGAACCACCAACCGCGACGCCAGTAACCTCATCTTCAGTAAGGCATATCCGAATAATTTCAAATCATATTTCCTTGAGTTGAAGTATAATTACAAAGTCAACAACAAGCTTACCATCACGCCTAAGTTCAATTACAAAAAACAATGGCCATGGCACACACCCTCCCTTGATTCTGCGGATGCTTATTACGGCACCTATAAGAAAAGTGCTGAACGGTACAGAGGTAATCTTACGGCGTCCTATGATATCAGGTATAATATTAACCTTATTGCCGGGGGAGAATTATTTTATGATAAGGCTAAAACAAATGACGATCTCGTTTTTTTTAATAATCAAAAAACAAAAATCAGTTATTTGAATACAGCACTCTTTGCGCAGGCTCTTTTTAAAAACAGGATCGCGAACCTTACATTGGGCGCGCGTTACGACCACAACAGCGCGTATGGACACGCATTTGTACCACGCGTAGGCATCACCAAGAAATTCAATCAATGGAACCTGAAAGCTTTGTACAGCCGTGCTTTCAGAGCGCCCGGAATAGAAAACATTAACAATGCCATCGGACAAATAAAGCCTGAACTTTCTACTGTATTTGAATTTGAAGTAGGCTACCAGCTGAGCAAGTCAATGTATCTGACCGCGAATGTTTTTGATATTACCACCAAAAACCCTATCATATTTTTTCACGACACGATAGACGCATATAAAAATTACCCGAGGACAGGAACCCGCGGTATTGAGATAGAATATAAAGCCAAAGGCAATTGGGGTTATCTTAATTTAAACTATACTTATTATACAGCAGCGAACAAAGTATTGGTTCCGCAATACATAGTACCAGGCGTTTCAGGATCTTTGCTGGGATTTTCCCAACACCGTGCAAACCTGAACAGCAGTTTTAATATCCGGAGAAATTTATTTGTGAGTCCTTCCGCATCGTTGATGGGCAAGCGATATGGATTTGTTTCTGCAGACTCTACAGGTGCCGGAATACTTCAAACATTTAATCCTACCATCCTTGCCAATATATTTGTTGGATATGAAAATATTTCTGGAAAAGGCTTTAATATCGGAATAGGTTGCTATAATATTCTTAATACAAATTATAGTTTCATTCAGCCTTATAACAGCGGACATGCTCCATTGCCTGGCCCAGGCAGAGAATTTATTGTAAAGATGTCATGGGATTTTCACTTTAAAAAAGTTCAGCCATGAAGCTCAGGATAACCATCATATTCCTGTTTCTTTCGATATACGCTTCAGCGCAGAATATCAACTATAAGCTTGCGTCACTTTATGTATATAATTTCACCAAGTACATTGACTGGCCGGTTAAAGACAAAACAGATTTTTTTATCATTGGCGTATATGGAGAAACACCAGCCTACGATGAGTTTAAAAAAATGGCTACTACTAAAAAAGAGGTGGGCGGTAAAAAAATCGTTGTTGAAAAAATATCTGCCATCAAGGAGCTGGAAGGATGCGACATCATTTATATTCCCGCTTCACAAAGCCACAGGCTCAAAGAGATCAAAGAATCAATGAGAGGGCGCTCCATCCTGATCATTACCGAAAAACCAGGCATGGCGCATAGAGGAGCCGGCATAAACCTTTTTCTTGACGAGGATGACGACAACA
>DATMOV010000053.1:0-2836 GCA_035568055.1 Cytophagaceae bacterium | reverse complement strand
TTTAAAAAGAAAACAAAACGTTTTATCATTCACTACGGGGATTTATAAAATTGGACCTGTATTTTCCGGAGGATACGCACGCGGAATTCATCTTAAAATTTTCAAACTCATAGATGAAGATATAACGCTTTTTCTTGACCTCGCTAGTAAAACAAATTTTCAGTCTGAAAATGAGTTTAAATTTACCTATGGCGGCCAAGCTCCGATTCTTAAAAAAAACAATTTCAAAATATTATTTAGAAAAACATTTACAGTTACCAGATTAAATACTGAAAGCTATGATGCGACATATTTAGGCGGAGAATTACAACTAATGGCGGGGATATACAATAAAAAATATTTTACTGCATTTCATATATATTATGGAGATAGCTTTAAGGGCCATGTCGTAAAAGATCGAGATCTGAAAAATGTATTTGGCAATATTAAAACAGGATGGGTAAACCCAAGATCAGGTATTGTTAAGCTTGGATTCAATGCGGGGAGGTATATCAAAGAGAATATTTGTCTTTTTGTCAATACAGACTTTTTCTTAATAAGACCCAGACATTCGATTTCAAGATTCCCCTTCTCATCTGCATATGTTGGACTAAATTACTTATTTTGATTCACCAGACAGGAAAGATTTATACTTTGTTTCAGTCATCAATTCACTCCGGGATCCCAATACCTCCATTTTGCTTTGATCAAGTCCAATTCTGATCAGGAAATTTTTAAAAACTATGAATTAATCTGAAAGAGATTCGATAAGGTGGTTAAGAATGAGAAAATCTCAGATGTCAGCTTTGATCTGAAATATTTTAGCAGGGCTTACTTTACCTTTTCACTCTCTTTTTCTGCAACAGGAATTACAGAATCTTTTTTAGGTAAGAGAATGGAAATAAGTATGGAGAGGATAAGGATACCACCGACAACAGAAAGAGCAATTTCAATAGGGATCTCATAATCCCATTTCCATTTAATCATCATCTTGCATCCTATGAAGATCAGGATAAATGATAAACCATAATGCAGGTAATGGAATAGCTGCATTATACCAGCCAATGCAAAATAAAGAGAGCGCAGGCCAAGTAAAGCGAAAACATTTGAAGTGTATACTATAAAGGCATCATCTGTAATAGATAGAATTGCAGGAATTGAATCCATCGCAAAAACCACATCGGTGGTTTCTGTGACCAATACCACAATGAACAAAGGCGTGGCAAACCAGATGCCCTTGGCTTTCACAAAGAAGCTATCACCGTGATAGCTTCTTGTTACAGGCATAATCTTATTGACAATTTTTACTATAGGATTATTTTTCGGGTCGATTTCTTTGTCGCTGGGAATAAGCATTCTGATACCCGTATATACCAGGAAGCCGCCAAGGATCAGCATCGTAATATGAAAATGATGAATGAGTTCGACTCCAACGAGAATAAATAAGGCTCTTAAGACCAAAGCACCGATGATACCCCAGAATAAAACTTTTCTTTGATATTCATTCGGTACTTTAAAAAAACTGAAGATCAGCATGAAGACAAAAAGATTATCAACGCTGAGGGATTCTTCGAGCAAATAGCCTGCAAGGAATTTTAATGCAGGTTCTTCTCCCTTCCAATACCATACAAACAGGTTAAAAGCTCCTGCCAGGCCAATCCAGAAAGCGCTCCAGGCTAATGCCTCCTTGATCTTTACAACTTTTGATTTACTGTTAAGGATGTATAAATCCAATACCAGCATAGTAAGTACAAAAACATTAAAAATTATCCAAAAACGAAGATCATCCATTTATTATGAAATTAAATAGAGTGATAGAAGGTTGAACACAAATAAGTTATATTTTTTTTGCAAGATCAATGTTAAAGTATTTTTGATAAAAATACTCAATTTTAGTTAGTTATATTATCTGCCTTAGGAGTATTTTTCATATTTTTTCTCTCCTTATAGTATGTTCTTACCACAGGTATCCATGTAATAACAATGATCCCCAGGATAACATATTCAAGATTTTCACTGACACCGGGAATATTCCCTAAAAAATAGCCGAGTAAGACCATTGAAAATACCCAAAGAATAGCTCCTGTAATATTATAAGTCAGGAATTTTTTATAATCCAGATTTACGGCTCCCGCAAAAATCGGGGCGAAAGTCCTGATAATCGGAAGAAATCTTCCCATAATTAATGCCAGCCCCCCATATTTCTTAAAGAAAGCTTCAGCAGTAAAAAGGTATTTCTTTTTAAATAATAAAGAATCTTTTCGCTTATATAGGTTCTCTCCCATTTTTTTGCCGAACGCGTAACCCGCGATGCTGCCTATTATGGCTGCCAGTGGAATTGCAATGAGAAGATGGGAAAGAGGGATATGAAGTTTATCTGTGGAACAAAAAATACCAGTGGTTAAGAGCAATGTATCACCAGGAAGAAAGAATCCGAAGAAAATTCCATTTTCAACGAATACAACAAGCAGGATAATGGCCAGGCCTATGATACTTCCGTGGGAGCTGATGTAAGTGACAAATGCCTTTGGATCTACTAGATGATGAAAGAATTCTATAACTGGCTCCACTCCACATTAATTAAGGACTTTAGTAAGTTAATTATAATTTATCAATTAACAAACCTGGCGCTATCCCAAGTATTACAATAACGGCAGTAATTATAATCAGGACTGTTTTAAAAAGAGGTTTTATTTCTATTTCAGCAGGTGAGCCTTCCCTAGCATACATGCCAATGATCAGCCTGAAATAGTAGTAAACGCTTATAAGCGATCCCATTATCGCAACTGTTACCAGCCAGAGGTATTGTCCGTCATTAAATTTCAGGACTGTAGCAAAGAGATAGAATTTAGCGAAG
>DATMOV010000052.1:0-13498 GCA_035568055.1 Cytophagaceae bacterium | reverse complement strand
TGGCCTTTTTCAGCAGATGGACATAATTTTCTTCAAGCCATTCATAAAAAAACTGACTGGGAACCTGGATAGTCAAAACATTCCTTTGTAGATTCAAAGGAACTATGGGTTCGAACCAGGTTTTATAGCTCTGTTCCCCGATACTCTCTTTTATTACTCGGAGGCAACTATACCACACTGATTTGCAGTCTTTTACAGCTAACATAGAAGGTATTAAGGTTTTAAGGTTATTTAAAAAGCACCTCTACTTTTTTAGAGGGGAGACAAATTTGTTAAAAAAATAATTAACAAAAAAGGCGTGAAAGCACTTGCATTTTCACTTTCCTTTAGCGCTTCAAAATTAGGAGTTTTCTGAAAAAAAATTCTTTAAAAATTCCTGTCTTTTCTTACTAAAATATAAATTGATTTTTGACATGTATCGGCAAACATGCAATTAGTTTCTTGCTTTTTATTAATATCTGAATGCTGAAAAAAATTTTTATATTGATTGTTCAATGAGGAGAAAAAAAAGAAAGGCCAATAAGCTCAATTTAGAGGATTACCCTGCTTTCAAAAAAATATCGACGAAAGCATGGGAGAGAAAAATATCTCAGGAATTAAATACACCGGAAAATCCAAATAGGAATAAGAAAAAAAGAAAATTTTTCTTTCGCCAGGCAGACCTTTTGAAATTGAAATACACTGAGCCTTTACATGATTATTTTTATTTCATTCATCCGAAAAAAACATGGTTTAATACCGCACTCATTAAGGTAATCGATTTTGCGGACGCCAATAAACAGATAGCCTTACAATTCAATAATGGCGCTGATTCCATTGAATTAGACTTCCGGGAGAAAAATCCCGGGAGAAAAGAATTGAACACCCTATTGAAAGGGGTTTCACTATCCGCAAATTTCATCCAGTTTAATATTTCAGAAAGCCCTGAAATTATCAATGAGCATATTTTTAAAAAAAATCCATCTACTGTTAAAGGAGCTTTTGATCTTGATCTTGGCAACCTCAGTCAAAAGCAACTCACAGAATATTATAAAAGCATTCTTAATAACAAATCAAAGGCGTTTTATTTTTTAACTATAAAAACTCCACACTACTCTTTAATCGATCAAGATCCATCCAGTGAACTGGTAAATCTGATTAATAAAAGCATAGAAATTTTGCATCTTTTTCCTCAAAAAAAGAAGGAGCAAAAGCAAATTTTTGCCAGCATGCAATTCTATGTGAGCATAGGCTCAGATTTCTTTACAGAAATTGCCAAATTAAGGGCGTTGAGAATGATCTGGATTCACGTTCTTTCCTCTTATAAAATCGACTTTACAAAACCGATCACCCCGATCAGAACAAGAACAATAGTGGAAAATTTACCTGAAAACGACATTTATACCAATCTGATAAGAAATACCAGCGAAGCGATGTCTGGCATTATTGGAGAATCTGATTCATTGATTATCACTCCTTTTGACAATAATATTCATCCTCAGAATGAATTTTCCTCCAGGCTTTCCATCAATATTTCTTCTATACTAAAAGAAGAGTCATACTTCAATATGGTCACGGACGCTGCCGGAGGTTCCTATTATATAGAGCATCTTACCGAAGACCTGATCAGCCGCAGCCTTAAAAAACTGAAGAAGCGGCATAAAAATCTGGATATTTCTTTAGATCCTCTTAAAAAGAAATTAAAATCTATAGTTAATAAAACTGCTATCCGGGAGGCAGCCACTGCCGAACAGATACCCATAAAATCTTTTTTCCAACCACCGGCATCAATAAATTCCTATAGAGACTCAGCGGCCGGCTTTGCTCCTTTCCTGCGCGGCCCTTATGCCAGCATGTATCTTGGCCGCCCGTGGACTATCAGGCAGTATGCGGGATTTTCTACAGCGGAAGATTCAAATGCTTTCTATAGAAGAAATCTTGCTGCGGGACAGAAAGGACTCTCTGTTGCTTTTGACCTTCCCACACATCGGGGATATGATTCCGACCACCCAAGGGTAACCGGTGATGTCGGCAAAGCGGGTGTCGCAATAGACAGCGTGGAAGATATGAAAATATTATTCGACAAGATACCACTGGATCAGATGTCAGTGTCGATGACCATGAACGGCGCTGTCATTCCCATCCTCGCATTTTATATTGTAGCCGCTGAAGAGCAGGGAGTAAGTCCGGATAAATTATCGGGAACGATCCAGAACGATATTCTTAAAGAGTTTATGGTGAGAAATACCTATATATATCCTCCTGGCCCTTCTATGAAGATAGTGAGTGACGTCTTCCGCTACACCTCTAAAAATATGCCGCGCTTTAATTCTATCAGTATAAGTGGCTATCATATGCAGGAAGCCGGCGCTACCGCTGACCTTGAGCTGGCATATACCCTTGCCGACGGACTTGAATATGTGAGAACAGGCATAAAAGCCGGAATGGATATTGATGATTTTGCTCCACGCCTTTCATTCTTCTGGGGAGTAGGGATGAATTACTTTATGGAAATTGCCAAAATGAGGGCGGGCAGATTTTTATGGGCTGAGTTGCTCAGAAAATTCAAGCCGAAGAATGAAAAGTCATTGGTCCTGAGAGTGCATTGCCAGACCTCCGGCTGGAGCCTCACAGAGCAGGATCCTTTCAACAATGCGGCACGCACCTGTATTGAAGCAATGGCCGCGGTACTGGGGCATACCCAATCGCTGCATACCAATGCGCTGGATGAAGCGCTGGCGCTCCCCACAGATTTTTCCGCCAAGATCGCGAGGGATACGCAATTGTTCCTGCAAAAGAAAACAGGGATCTGCGATGTTATCGACCCTATGGGCGGATCTTATTATATAGAATATCTCACAGATGAATTAATCGCAAAAGCCGGAAAACTCATTGAAGAAGTAGAACTTGCAGGTGGGATGACCAAAGCGATTGAACTAGGGATTCCTAAAATGAGAATTGAATCGGCGGCAGCACGGAAACAAGCGCGCATAGATTCGGGGAAAGATATTATTATAGGCCTCAATAAATATTTGTCGACTAATGAGAACAGGCTTGAGCTGCTGGAGGTGGATAATTCTTCCGTAAGAAATTCGCAGCTTAAGCGCCTGCAAGAATTAAAGTCACGACGAAATCAAAAAGAAGTTGATACTGCTTTAGATGCCATCACTAAAGTCTCTGCCGATGGCAATGGAAATTTGCTTGAACTTGCTGTGGAGGCTGCGCGAAAAAGAGCTACTTTAGGTGAAATATCTTTCGCTATGGAAAAAGCATTTGGAAGATATAAAGCGAACTCAAAAACAATCTCAGGCGTGTATAAAAAAGAAACCCGCAATGATAAAGAGGTAAAGAAAGCGCAAAAGCTTTCAGATGAATTCGCGGAAGCAGAAGGCAGAAGGCCAAGGATCCTTATCGCGAAAGTCGGACAGGACGGGCATGACAGAGGTGCCAAAGTCATAGCAACCGCTTTCGCGGATATGGGTTTTGACGTAGACATAGGCCCGCTCTTTCAAACCCCGGAGGAAGTGGCCAAACAAGCTATAGAAAATGACGTGCATATAATTGGAGTATCAAGCCTTGCAGGAGGACATAAAACATTGCTTCCTCTTCTGATTAAAGCCTTAAAAGATTATAAAAGGGAAGACATACTGATTGTTGCCGGCGGTGTGATCCCAGTGCAAGACCATGATTTTTTAAGAAAAGCGGGAGTACATGAAATTTTCGGACCCGGAACTATTATAAGCCTTGCAGCGCAAAAGATCCTTAAAACCTTAAAAAAATAAAGGCAATTTCGTCTTACGAAATTGCCTTTTATTACCAGCCGACTGTTTTTGATATAAATTTCGGATTAAAGCTGAAATATATACCAAGCCAATTATCATCTCTCAACGAATTAAATACGTACTCAAGAACTACAGTTTTTATGTTTAGCATCTGACATAATTGCCCTTTGCTGTTCACATAAATATCAGACAACTGGTTTTTCCATTCTCGTCCATTAT
The DNA here is from genome assembly GCA_035568055.1 of Cytophagaceae bacterium. Classification (GTDB taxonomy): domain Bacteria; phylum Bacteroidota; class Bacteroidia; order Cytophagales; family Cytophagaceae; genus DATMOV01. Next base: position 9,518 of record DATMOV010000052.1, on the reverse strand, counting down.
TTTCCATCTTTTCCAGCTCTTCATCTTCCTCTCCTTAATTAACTTCCTGAAATTCAAAAAAGTTTAGTAGCCTCTTAAAATTAATCCAGGCATATAAAACCCTGTCTAAAAGCTCTAAATACCGTCAATTGTAGGTGCGGGATAAAATTTATAATTTTACTCCTTATTATTTCCAACTTTTCAAAAATTTTATGAAATACCTCTTTAGTATCATATTCCTCTTAAACTTCTTGTCAACTCCATCTTTCTCAGCTGATGAATGGGAAAAGTCTTTTCAGAAAATCGAAGATTATTATTTCAAAGGAGATTATAAAAGAGCTTTAAAAGAAAACAAGGCACTCTGCGGCCGGATTGAAAAGAAGCTGGGAAAAGAAAATACGATACTTGCCAGGGCTTATTTCCAGCAGGCAAAGATTGAAGAAAGTTTATCAAAGTTCGAAGATTACAAAAGCATATTGGAGCATGGGTTCAGCGTGCTTAATATTTCTGAAAAACCCACCACCATGGATTATGCAAGAAGCATGACCTATGCTGCGGCCGCCTTGATCGAATATGGAGATTTTGCCCGCGCTGAGGAATGTATAAATACTGCCTCAAAGATTATTAAGTCAACTTCCGGCGATGACTTTCAGTTAATGAATGATATTAAATACAAGAATGTACAGATCATGTACAATCAGGGATATTTGAACAGGGCTGAAATACTTATCCAGGATGTGATCAATTTCAGGAGAACCAGGATCGTAACAGAAGAACTTGTGGTGAACCCCAAAACCGGTTTATCAAAAGAAAAAAAATTGCCGGCCAAAGAATTAAAAAACAGAAACAGGGATCTGGCTCATGTCCTTAACCTTTATGCTAAGATTGCCACAGCTCAGAGTAACAAATTCAAAGCTGATTCAATTCTCACAAGAAACTCCTATTTAATTGCCAGACAGATCCGTAAAAAAGACGTCGCAAATGTAAACAACCTTTATACCTGGGGTAAACTTTTTGAATCAATAGGAGACAATAAAAACGCGCTTATCAAATATACCGCCGCATTCAAATATCTTACTAAAACGAAAACCATTAAATACAATCATACCGCCAAACCTGTGCTGGACCTATATGAAGCTTATGCCCAAAGCCTGCTTGTATCAGGCAGCACTACCAAGTATAAAAGGAAAATGAAATCGCTGGAGGTTAAGGTTAAAAGGTATTATGGAAAGAACAGCATTTATTACGCTGATATCCTCCTGCTTCAGGCAAAACGTCCGCTTCTGAAAGAAGATTTTAGTAAAACGATACCTAAGCTGGAATTTATTCTTAACAACCACCTGATCCTTCCTGATGAGCACATCAAAAGATCCCCTATACTCAAACTCCTTGCGGATAATTATTTACAAAACAGCGATTATGAAAAAACGGAAGATCTGCTGACCAAAAGATCCGATCTGGAAAAAACTTTTACCGGCAAGGATGCTCCTTACTATCATGAAGCACAGCTGGATCTGGCTAATTTCCATGTCTACTATTCCAATAAATTTAAAATCGCTGAAGAAATTTATGATAAGAGCTTGCCTGTTTTAAAGAAAGAGTTTGACCCCCGCCAGGAAGACTATATCAACTATATGCTGGGCCTATCCAAACTTTATGAGCTTACCGACAAATTCGAGCAGTCTTATAAGATCATTAATTCCGTAGTAGATGTTCAAAAGAAAAAATATGGTGAGAATGATGTGCATTACGCGATAGCATTGGAAAAGCTTGCCTCAATCAATATCAGTACAGGAAACTATATTGAAGCAGAAAAAAATCTGAATGAAGCGATCAGGGTTTTCAAAAAAGGAAATAATGATGAGAACATCAGCTATACAAATACCCTTGAAACGCTTTCAAGGCTTTATATTATTCAGGGAAATTATGAGGAAGCGGAGAAAAATCTAAAGAAATCCAGAAGGCTGTCCAAAAGAAGTGAAAAAGAATCTCTCAAAATGGGAGGAACGATGGAAGAGCTGGCAACACTTTATATCTACCTGGGAAAGTACCAGGAGACGGAAGTTTTCCTCAAGGAGTCCATCAGGAAAAAAGAGGCCAAGCTTGGCCAGAATCACAGAAACCTGATCAATCCCTATCATCAGATGGGTCTTCTTTATCTGATCACAGGAAATTATACGGAGGCTGAAAAATTCGCGAAAAAAGCTACGAATATAAGCTTGCGGATATTTGGCGACAGCTCAGTAAAATATGCCGAGAACCTTGACCTTCTGGCTCGTATATATGCAGCGATAGGTGATTATGAAAAAGCGGAAGAACCGGCAACAAAGGTGGTGGAAATTGAAAGAAGGCATTATGGCCCTAACCACATTCAGCTGGCGCGTTCCCTGCAAGAGCTTGCCACCGTAAAATATCATAATAAAGGAAAGACCACCCAGGTGGAGAAACTTCTTCAGGACGCGTTAAGTATTATTAAAGATAACCTTGGTGAAGAAAATCCCGAATATGCCGAAGCCTTGAAAAATCTGGCCCTTTTTTATCTTGACTCGGATAAGATGGGCGAGGCAGAAGCCATGCTTAGCCAGTCTGACAATATATGGACGAAGAAATTCGGTTCGGACAATATCCATTCAGCGGAAATATCTTTTATAAGAGGAAGTATTTCTTATCAAAAAAGAAAGTATGAAGAAGCCAGAAATTTCTTTACAACGGCAAAAAATTCCTACAACAGAAATTTCGACAATAAACATCCGGATTATGTAAAGGCTCTTAGCAAGGAAGCTCAAATGTATTTTATTCTCGGGGATTACAAAACGGCCAGAAAAGATATGGATGAAGCTACCGCCGTCTATCTGGATTTTATTAAAAATTATTTTCCTTCTTTAAGTGAACGTGAGAAAGGAAAGTTCTGGAGCCTGATAAAAAATGAATTTGAATTTTATAACAGCCTCGCCGTACAAATGAAGGACAAAGATCCAGAACTTGTTGGGAATATCTATAACTTTAATCTGAACATAAAAGCCCTGCTGCTCAATTCTTCCATTAAGGTTAAGGAAAGGATTTTAAGCAGTAATGATACCACACTGATAAACAAATATGCCAACTGGACAGCAAAAAAAGAGCTGCTGACCATGGTATTGTCAATGACGGCAGAGCAAAGAAAGACTTCCGGCTTTGATATCGGCATCATGGAAAAAGAGATTGAAAGCCTGGAAAAAGAGCTCAGCGAAAAATCGGAATTATTCGCGAAAAATTACGAAAAATCCCAATATACCTGGGATAAGGTCAAAAATATCCTTGCGCCTAATGAATATGCTGTGGAAATTATCCGTTTCAGAAAATTCAATACCGCATTCTCTGACACTATTTTCTATGCCGCGTTGGTAGTTTCTTCTGAAACAAAAAGATACCCGGACATTGTATTATTGAAAAATGGCAAAGAGCTTGAATCAAAATACCTGAAGTATTATAGAAACTGCATTAAACATAAAGTAGAAGATGCTTATTCTTATGACCAATTCTGGAAGCCACTTAAAACTTTAATAAAAGACAATGCAACTGTTTTCCTTTCATGCGATGGTGTATACAACCAGATCAACCTGGAAGCGATCCCTACGCCTCAGGGCAATTTCATCATCAACACCAATGATGTGGTCTTGGTAAGTAATACCAGGGATATTATTAACAGAAATAAGAAAAAGCCAAGTCTAAACAAACAGGTAGAGCTTTTTGGCAATCCGCTTTATTATTCCCAAGCCGCCGTTGATAGTGTCGAAACGGATATGAAGCACAATATCCAGCAACTTCCGGGAGCCGAAGCGGAAATAGTTGAATTACAGAAATTGCTAAAATCCAGCGGCTGGCAGCCTGAAACTTTCATGGAAAAAACCGCTACCGAAGAGCAGGTTAAGAATCTCAATAATCCCAAAGTATTTCACATAGCGACTCATGGTTTCTTTATGGAAGATGCCAATGAACAAGAAGAAAAAGGTACGGAAGGAGTCGTTGAATCAAAAGCGATCCAGAATCCTCTGTTGCGGTCAGGATTACTGTTGAGGAATGGCGGAGAAAGAATCGCTAACAACAATGTCTACGACTTCAATAAGGAAGAAGGTATACTTACCGCGTACGAAGCCATGAATCTAAACCTGGATAATACAGAGCTGGTAGTCCTTAGCGCTTGCGAGACCGCAAGAGGCGAAGTTCAACTGGGCGAAGGCGTATACGGACTTCAAAGAGCCTTCCTGGTGGCAGGAGCAAACAGTGTGGTGATGAGCCTTTTCAAGGTTAATGACCAGGTAACAAAAGAGCTCATGGTCAGCTTTTATAAAAAATGGATCGCGACCGGCAACAAAAGAAAATCATTCAGCGATGCTAAGAAAGAAATTAAAGAAAAATACAGCGACCCTATTTACTGGGGATCATTTGTAATGATTGGATTGGATTGATTTTTTTTTGAAATCCAGAGTCATAAAAAAACCATCTTCCGATGGTTTTTTTATGACTGACAGAAGATAAATAAAGGCCCTCTCATATCTGAACAAAGTGGAAAGCTTGGTGTTATTGGATACAGGGAAAGGATGCAACGAAACATGAGCCTGAACTTTATAAAAACAACTGCACTGATTTTTTTTCTGTGTGCCTGCGAACAGAAAATGAGAAAACAAGATGTACCTGAAGATATTAGAGATAAATTTAAAACTCTTTATCCTTCTGCCGGAAATGTACAGTGGAATAAAGAAATCAAAAATTATAAAGTATTCTTTATCGATTCCGGAAGAAATATATCCGTCTCGTTTGACAAAAAAGGAAATGTAAGAAAAACGGAAATAAAAATAGAAGAAAAAGAAGTTCCGGATGCAGTGATGAAAACAATCAACAAAGAATACCATCAGGCAAAGCTTATATCTTTTAGCAGGATTGACTCACGGCATACCATTCAATACGCGGCAATAATGGATATAAAAAAAGAAGATTATATAGTATTCTTCACTCCCGAAGGAAAAATAATAAGGCAAATGTTAAATACAAAAGAGTAAATTATACGCCGTATTATATGAATTGAATTATGAAAAAGAATAAACTTATTTTTCTGGCATTCTTATTTCTCCTGCAAGCGGGATTATCCTCTGCTCAGTCAGATAAGAATGTTAAAGTAAAAGATGTACCTGCCGCGGTTAAAGATTATCTCCAAAAAAATTACCCCGAGGCTCATTCTGTTAAATATTATAAAGAGATCGAAGGCGACACCACTTTTTATGAAATAACCTTCCGCAATAAAACCGATCAATATAACCTGCTTTTATTTCCCGATGGCAGGATCTACGAAACCGAAATAGTGATGCGACTTGACCAATTGCCGGCTTCAACGAAAGATAATATTGTCAAGGATCTTACTGCACGATATTCAAAATATACGATCCGCCTGGTGGAACAGCTAAACCCCAAAGGGACGATGAAATATGAGATCAAGGTACATGCAAAGAAAGGCAAGCGACATGGATATTTCGAGGTCTTTTACGATAGCAATGGGAACTTCACGGAAGAAGAAGAAGAAATTTTAAAATCTATCCCAAGCAATTCAGGATTTTAGCCATGAGAAAGATATTTTTATTACTAGCCTTGCTGGCGGCTCAGCAAGCAGCTACAGCCCAGAACCTGAATTTTTATGGTTTCCTGCCCTCCTATTCACAGACAGGACTGATCAGTAAAAAGTTTGATTACAATTTTTTCGCGTCCGCCACTTACAGCGCTTTTGACAGAAGCTTTGGAGGACTCGATTACCCTGCGAAACTTTTACAGGTTTATGTGCAGCCGAGCTTAATTTATAAGCACAGCCCTAACTTAAACTTCTCGGTAAGCTTTACTTATAATTATCAGCGCAACAACTCTCGGGCTCTGTATTTCAGTGAATACCGACCCTGGCAGCAGGTGGTATACAGCCACGCCTTTTCTAAGATTAAAGGCAGAATGTCGCACAGGCTGCGGTTTGAGCAAAGATTGATCAAAACCAAAACTGACAGTGTGAGAAGGCTGACAACCAGACTAAGATACCAGATAGGCTATATGATACCACTTCAGGGAAAAACTTTAGATGCTCATGAGTTTTATTTAAACATGTACAATGAATTTTATTTCTCACTTTCCACCCCCCCGGCACCACGGCTCAGAAGCGCTTTTTACAGCGAAAACTGGACATATTTAGGCATAGGGTTCAATACAGGCAAAATGGGTAGGATTGAAGTGGGCCCATTATACCAGGGAACATATAGAAGCCCTAAGGTCGGCCATCAGCATAATAGAAGAAACCTGAGCATGCTGCAGGTTCTTTGGGTAACTAATTTTAATCCGCCAAAAAAGAAAAAATAATTTATCGATGATCTTCAAGAAGCATATACTGGCATTATTTGTTCTCCTGAAACTTACCATATTTGTTCAGGCACAGGAATGGAGTGATAGCACAAGATTACCATTCGCTATCTCAGATCAGAAAAAATTATCGGACGAAGATTTAAAAGATAAGAAAGAAGGATTTTATGTTACGGGTGTACCAGATATAAGTTCGGACCCTATTAATGGCTTGGGTTATGGAGCGGAAGGCTCTTTATTTTTTAACGGAAAAAAATCCGACCCTTTTTTCAATTATACCGCATACCGGGGAAAACTTGATGTCGCGCTTTTTAATACTACCAACAACCAAAGAGAACTCACTCTTAAGCTTGATATACCATATCTCTTTAGCACTAAGTGGAGGTTGCGCGTTGAAGTTTCCTATGAGACTAATCCAAATTTGCTATACTTTGGAAACACTGAAAAAAGCCTGGCTTCATTTAGTTCCTACCCTACCAATGATTCAAGCCAGGCAGCAGTAAATAATGTAAGCTATGATAATTACAGCCATAACCTGGACTATCTGCAGAATGGATTTACCAGCCATTATTACAATGGCTATATCAGCACCGAATCTAAATTAAATGTCAGCGCAGAACATGCCTACTTTGACAGCAAGCTTCGTCTGCTTGGAGGCTTTGAGGTATCATCGGTCAACATTTCAACTTATGATAACAAAAGTTTCAAAAACGCTTTGGATCCGGTAACAGGCGATAAAGTAACCGCGAATAATGCTCCGACCCTCATCGGCCAGGATTTCAAATCGGGAAAAATCACAGGACTGGGCAATAATATTATAACCATTCTTCAGACGGGCATCGTTTATGACACCCGTGACCTGGAACCAGATCCGAACAAAGGAATGTTCGCTGAGCTTACCAATGAATTTTCGAATAAGATCATCGGCTCTAAATTTAATTTCAATAAAACCTTTGCCCATATAAAAGTTTACAAAAAGTTATTTCCATCCGTCTTCAAAAAACTGATATTCGCTTCAAGGGTGGGAATGGGATATATAGCCGGCAATGCGCCATTCTTTGAATATCAGGATTTATGGAGCTCTGAAGGAAACATAGGGGCGTTAGGAGGCCCATTCACTTTGAGAGGATATAAGCAAAGCAGATTTATGGCACGTGTCATGAACTTTGCCAACTTTGAATTACGGTATCGCTTTGTCGCTTTTAATATTTTTAAACAGCATATCGCATTCAGCGCTGTGCCTTTGTTCGACATTGGCGGAGCCTGGGATAATTTGTCACGCATTGGGAAATACAGCAACTACCGGTATTCCGAAGGACTGGGCCTGCGCATAGCATGGAATGTAAATACCATACTGCGGTTCGATTACGCTGTTTCACAAGAAGACAAACAGTTTTTCTTTAATTTCGGACATGCCTTTTAATCAAATTCCCATCTCTTAAAGGCATATAATAGGTAATCCACTCCTGAAATTTAATTTATGCAATCAGTGTCCCATAATTGGGGCAGTATAACTACCCAACCCATTTCGGGAAACCCTATAAGGCCGATAAAACATTTATGTAGTAATATAGTTTATATCAAAATTATTTACTCATGATATATAAAAATTCTTACGAACAGACAGGCATCTTTGGGCTTTTCAGGGAAGCATTTAAAGAGTCTAATGATGGCAAAGTTTTAGTGGAGAAAATTAAAATAACAAGGCCTGAAAAAATACAACCGAAAGAAGACGAAGAATCAACCAACGCGCTTTCTAATGTTATTCTGATTTTACTATTGTTAGTTTTAATTATAATACCTGATAAAGATTGAATCCCGCAACTAAAAAAATATTTGCCCGAAATACCATATTCTATACAAGCGGTCTTTAAAAAGATACTTTTCGTTATGCGGAAATTCCATAAAAGCATTGGCTTCAGCTGCCTGCACAAAATCACCTGATCCATTTCCTTCAACAGGTGTCGCTATCAATTGTCCATGGTCATTAAAGCATAATTTTACCAAAATAAAATACTGAAGTTCCGGAGTGAAAATAAAATCTCTGTCAAGCATGGCGAAGAGAGCAGCCTTGGGAATACCTAATGACCCTTTTAGCCAGGGCAAGAAGTAGCGATGCAAACACATAAAAGTAGAAACAGGGTTGCCTGGAAAAGCGAATACCAATGCGCCACTCGTATGCTTCCCAAACCAAAATGGCTTACCTGGCTTTTGCTTCACTTTATGAAATAATTTTATCACGGATAATTTCTCTAATGCCTGCGGTATGTAATCATATTTACCCATCGAGATCCCACCTGACAATAGAATCACATCATAATACAAAATACATTCCTGAATTTTTTGCATGGCAATTTCAGGATCATCAGGGATATGAAGCAGGGCAGGCTGCACACTATATTGTTGCAACGCGGCTTTAATCACATAATCATTAGAGCTTCTGATTTGATAAGGCAAAGGTTTTTCATTTACCCTCACCAGCTCATCCCCGGAAGAAATAATCGCGATGCGCGGAAGCTTTTTTACCAGCAGCTCCGATTTTCCTACTGAAGCTGCAATGCCTATCAAAGCGGAAGAAATAATCTGGCCTGCTGGCGCTATTACTTCATCTTGCTTTTTATCTTTTCCCTTGAAGTGAATATTCTGTCCTTTCTTTATAGCTGGTACAAGCACTTTTGCGATTCCATCTTTTATCTCCAGGTCTTCATAGCGGATAATTGTATCTGTAGTGTCGGGCGCTGCTGAGCCTGTCATGATCTCGATGCATTCATCGGAATTGGTAATTTCAACAGGCTCTACCCCTGCCCCCTGTGTGGCTTTGATATGGTAAGATCTAATTCCATTTTCAAAAGCCTCGTAGCTTATAGCAATTCCATCCATCGCCACTCTGTTATAAGGCGGCAGATCCCTGTCAGCCTTAATATCTTCAGCCAGCACTCTTCCCAAAGCCAACTCAAAAGGAATTTTTTCAGACCCATAATCTTTTTTCTCTGCTTCTATTATTTTCCAGGCTTCTTCAACAGTAATCATGATGTAATTTTTAATGAATCTACTTTTTTATTTTCTATCAAAGTGACAATCTTGAGTTTATTATGCAAACCTGACTTTCTTAAAATCATTAATTATCATAATAAGTAAAAATACGTAATATAATATTAAGTAATATTGCG
>DATMOV010000051.1:0-3630 GCA_035568055.1 Cytophagaceae bacterium | reverse complement strand
AAGAAAGGTTGCTGCTAAAAACTCTTTTTAAGATATTATTCGATGAAATAGCTCTCAGATAAGCCAAAGTAGCAATATTGAGGTTATGTTCGATGAGCCCTTGATAGGTGAGACTGATTTTAATTTAACTATCTGATGGCTAATCTGACTTTCTTCTTCAAAAGCTAGCCGTTAATTTAAGAGTGAGAGCCTCCGATACGACGTCATTGTGAGGCAAATGACTCTTGATTCGAAAGAAAAAATATGCGGCTAAGAAAGGAATGCCTGTTAAAAAAGTAATGCCGAAGCAATCCGATAGATCTATGAGCTTTTTACCACAATGAAATTATTGGGTACAGATCATTCCATTGAGGATTTTAGTTTATTTATCAGCTCTTCTTTTCTTTTTCTTGATCCCGACTTAATTTGCTTTTCCCTTGCAATAGCTTCTCAATAGAAGGATAATTTTCAAAATAAACCAGCTTGTCTACATTATACTTCTTGATAAAATTGTTAGAATAGCTTTTATTTATAATCGTGCCAGTTAAGATGACATGAATTTCATCATTTCCCCGGATCTTCTAAAATCTCAGCGCCTTTTTTAGATTCCTCGATATGAATTAACATCTTTCTTGTCATTGGTGTACCTCGCAGGTCAAGGTATTTTAACGAATGCAAGGCAAGAATTTCCTCAGGTATTTCCAGGATCATACAATCCATAATCATCAGGCTATGGAGATTTAACAGCAAAGAGAGTTCCTTTGGGAGTGCCTGAATTGGATTACCTCCCGCTTCTCCACCAAGGATCAAAGTTTTCAGATTTTTCAATTTGCCCATTTGCTCCGGCAGCGCTGTTATTGCATTATTATGCAAGTCGATAAATTCCAGGCTGGCCAGCGCTCCGATTTCTTTGGGAAGAGAAGTTAGTTTATTGGATTCAAGATGCAGGTCTTTAAGCAATCTTAATCGGCCGATTTCTTTGGGAAGCTCCGTAATCTGATTTTCACCAAGGTCAAGATATTTTAATTGAATCAGGTCACCGATTTCTTTTGGTAAAGAACTTAAATTCGTACCCCATATTTTCAATCTTTCTAATTTGCTTAGTTCTCCAATTTCCGGGGGTAGCTTAGTGATACGGCTCAATGAAAGGTCCAGTTCTTCGAGATGAATAAATCTGCCGATGCTTCCTGATAGAGAGTCCAGATCATTACATCTTAGTTTTATCACATTCTCAGGATTTTTTAAAGCAGATTTAAAGTCAGTATACCAGCCGGCGTTTTGAGCAAAGGATGAGATAGAGGTGGCTATCAATAAAAAATATATAAGGCCGGTTTTCATGACTGCTGAAAACTAAGTGTTTATTATATATTTCAAATATAACTGTAAATGCCTAAAAACCAGTATAAATTGGATTTTAAAGTATTTGTGAAGCAATGAATGATATCTGGGAATCGTTAGTCCGGACTAACAAACAAAAAAGTCCTTAATAATTAAATTAAGGACTTTTTGTTGACCGACCAGGTTTCGAACCTGGACTCTTCTGAACCAAAATCAGACGTGTTGCCAGTTACACCATCGGTCAGTTTACCTGATGGTTTTTAATCAGGACTGCAAATCTAAGCCAAATTTGATTTATTTCAAATCCGGCTCAGGCTTTTTTAGTTCTACCCAAGAATATTTGATAGTGCATTGTCATAAATCTCCCTGGCTCCGGAGGTTTTCAGGTATACTTCTTTGTCTACGGAAAAATCATCTTTTGTCACCAGTCCTATTTTTGAAAAGTCAACTCCTGCTTTATTCAGCGCATTCACAAGCTCTGTATTTTTTGCCGCTGAAACGCTTACCACCACTCTGCTTTGTGCCTCGCCGAATAACCAGGCATCTTTTCTTAACCCGGTTTCAGAAATTACTTCAAAGCCTAAATTTCCTGCCATCGCTGATTCGGCAAGCGTGATAAATATTCCGCCCTCAGAAATATCGTGTGCTGAACTGATAATTTTTTCTTTGATCAGCGATTTTATCGCATCCTGAACTTTAGCTTCCTCGTCAAGATTAAAAGCAGGAGCAGGAGAAGCTTTAACATTCAGGTAGGAGTAAAGGTATTCAGAGGAAGAAATATCATCCTTTGACTTACCAACCAGATAAATGCTATCGCCTTCATTTTTAAAATTCAATGTCATGTGGTTGGAAGGATCTTCCATCAGGCCGAGCATACCGATAGTGGGAGTGGGGAAGACAGGCCCGCCATCGGCGGACTGGTTGTAGAAGCTTACGTTGCCGCCTGTTACAGGAGTGCCAAGTTTTTCGCAGGCTTTTTTCATGCCCATGATAGCGCCAACAAATTGCCAGTAAACTTCGGGATTGTATGGGTTGCCGAAATTCAGGCAGTTGGTGATGGCCACAGGCTCGCCACCTGAGCATACAATATTTCTCGCTGCCTCGGCTACCGCGATCGCGCAGCCCTCTTCAGGGTTCGCGTTTACATACCTGGAATTGCAGTCCACTGTGATCACAATAGATTTATTGGTTCCTTTGATTCTTACCACTGCCGCATCTGACGGGGCATTGGTGCTGCTGTTAGCAGTTCCTACCATCGAGTCGAATTGCTCATAAACCCATTTTCTTGATGCGATGTTTGGATGCCCCAGCAGGAATGCCGCCACTTTTTTATAGTCAGGCTGTTTAACATCTTCCATGTTGAATTTCTGATATTCTTTGAAGTAGGCAGGCTCTTTATATTCACGCTGATAAACCGGCGCGCCTCCTCCGAGTACCAGGTCATTGGCAGGGACATCCGCTGCCAGCTCATCATTCATATAGAATTTTAATCTTTTAGTATCGGTGACAACGCCGATCTGCTCGCAGTTAAGGTCCCATTTGCTGAAAATATCCCTGATCTCTTTTTCTTTACCTTTTTTTATGACAATCAGCATCCTTTCCTGAGATTCTGAAAGCAGGATCTCAAAAGGCACCATGTTCTTCTGGCGGGTAGGAACTTTGTCGAGCCACACATCCATGCCATGTTCGCCCTTGGCACTCATTTCTGAAGTAGAGCAGATAATTCCAGCGGCTCCCATATCCTGGATCCCAATGACGTTGCCTGTTTCCAGTACTTCAAGGGTTGCTTCCAATAATAATTTTTCCTGAAAAGGATCTCCTACCTGCACGGCAGGAAGATCATGTACCGAATCTTCACTGATATCTTTAGAGGCAAATGCCGCGCCGTGGATACCATCTTTACCGGTGGCAGAGCCGACGATGAAAACAGGATTTCCCACCCCATAAGAAGTCGCGCTCGCTTTGATCTTAGTGCTGACGATGCCGGCAGAAAAAGCATTGACCAATGGATTTACATTATAACAATCATCAAAATAAATTTCTCCGCCTACGGTTGGGATACCAAATGCGTTACCATAGTTTCCAATGCCTTTTACCACACCCCGCATCAGCCATTTTGTTTTTTCCAGGTTAATATTTCCGAAGCGTAAAGAATTTAACTGAGCGATAGGGCGGGCGCCCATAGTGAATATATCCCTGTTGATGCCGCCCACGCCGGTTGCTGCTCCCTGATAAGGCTCCAGCGCGGATGGGTGATTATGCGATTCTATTTTAAAGCTGCAGGCGATTCCGTCGCCTATGTCTACCAGTCCG